>CAZRXS010000001.1:0-56566 GCA_964604145.1 uncultured Gudongella sp.
ATTTTATCATAGTTTAGCTTTAATTTAAACTTAATTGAGAATTAATTCGCTATCAATTTTCGAAAGAAATTCTTCTATCTCGAGTCTGATTTCTAAAAATTCCTTATTATTGATATTTTTAATAATAAAGTTAGCGTCTCTTTGTGCAATCTTTAGTATATCTAAATCTTGAATTAAATTAGCAAATTTCAACTCTGGAAGACCATGCTGCAGTGTACCAAAAAATTCACCTGGGCCTCTTAATTCCAAGTCTTTCTCAGAAATAATAAATCCATCAGATGTAGCTTCTAAAACCCTCATTCTTTCTCTGCTTATTTTAGACATACTATTGTTAATTAAAATACAATACGACTGGTATCGCCCTCTTCCAACCCTCCCCCTAAGCTGGTGCATTTGAGCTAGGCCAAATCTTTCAGCGTTTTGTATAACCATAATATTAGCATTTGGAATATTTACACCTACTTCAATAACAGTGGTAGATACTAATACATCTATTTTTTTTGCTTTAAAATCCACCATTATTTTGTCTTTTTCTTTTTGAGATAACTTCCCATGCATAAGAGCAATTTTATATTGATTTGAGATATATTCTTTTAATCTTATATATTGTTGTTCAACCGAAATAATATCCAAAGATTCATTCTCTTCAATCAAAGGACAAACGACATAGGCTTGTCTGCCTTCAAGCAATTGTTTCTCAATAAAAGTATATATCCTTTCTTCCATATCCTTTCCCACAGCATATGTCTTTATATCTTTTCTGCCAGGTGGCAGTTCATCTATAATTGATATATCTAAATCTCCATATAAGATAAGTGCTAAAGTTCTTGGTATTGGGGTAGCTGTCATAATAAGTATATCTGGAAATAATCCTTTGTCTACTAAGTTTAGTCTTTGCTTAACTCCAAAGCGATGTTGCTCATCAGTTATTGTTAAACCTAGTTTATAAAACTCAACACCAGTTTGAATTAAGGCATGTGTCCCAACTAGTATGTTTATTTTACCTTTTTTTAAATCTTCAAGTAAAGTATCTTTTGTTTTAGGTGCTTGTTTGCCAGTTAAGATTTGAACTTCTATGCTTGTTTCTTTAAAAGCTTCGACCAGGGATTTATAATGCTGCATAGCTAGTATTTCGGTAGGGGCCATCATAGCAGCTTGATATCCATTTAAAACACAATTATACATTGCGACTATTGCAATAATAGTTTTCCCAGAGCCAACATCACCTTGAATAAGCCTATTCATCTGCTTGGATTGGGACATATCAGCCATAATCTCATTTAAAACAGTAGCTTGTGCATTGGTTAATTTATAAGGTAGATTTTTTATAAAATTATCAACATTATTATTTAAAGAAAATTTAATACCTTCTGATTTAATATTTTTTTCTTTTAATTTAAAAAGTCCTAACTGCATAATTAAGAGTTCCTCATATGCTAATTGCTTTCTTGATTTATTGTATTCATGTATTGATTTGGGGTGATGCAGTTTATAAATTGCTTCTTTTTTCTCTATAAACTTATATTTATTTTTAATTGAACAAGGAACAATCTCTTTTATATCATTTAGTCCTAGTTCTAACGCCGATTTAATTATAGTAGTCATAATTTTATTGCTAATACCACTAGTTAGGCCATAAATTGGATAAAGTTTTTCTACTGAATGCTTTGTTTCCCAGGCTTCAATAACTGGACTTTGTATTTGTCTTTCAAATTTATTTAATAAAACCTTGCCATATACCATATAAGCTTGTCCTATTTTCAATTTTTGTTTTATATAATCCTGATTAAACCATACCAAACTAGCCTTGGCAGAGTCATCTTCAACACTTACTTTTAAAATATGCAAACCCTTTCTAGTTTTTATAATAACAGGGTTTTCAGTTACTGTAACTTTAAAAACTTGTTTTTCACCTTGTATAGCATCGATTAGTTTGTTTAATTTAGTTCTATCTTCAAATGATTTTGGCATATAATAAATCAAATCTTCAATTGTGTGAAGGTTCATTTTCCTAAGTAGCAGAGCTCTTTTAGGACCTACCCCTTTTAAATATCTAGTATCACTATTCAAAATGCTCAAAAATTATACCCCCATTATTAAGATGCTCTTTTAAAATATTAAATTGTTTACCATATAAAACAACCCTACCTTAGGTAGGGTTATTCAACTGCAAATAAATAGAAATAAAGCGGTTGTCCACCATATACGAATTCAATATCTATATCCTTATATTCCTCTGTTATTTTTTCAGCTAAGCTTTTTGCATCTTCTTCTGAAACGTCATTCCCATAAATTATAGTAATAATAGATGTATCCTCGTTAATTAATTTTTTTAGTAAATCTAAAGACACATCAGTAATATTATTTCCTGATGAAATAATATCCTTATCTGATAAACCAATTATATCATCTTTTTTAATGCTACTTCCATTTATTTCGGTATCTCTAACAGCAAATGTAACTTGCCCTGTCAAAACGTTTTCTAAGGATTCATTCATCCTTTGAATGTTTTCTTCAATATCGACCTCTTCATCCAGAGCGATTAAGGCAGCAAGTCCTTGTGGTATAGACTTAGTAGGTATAACGCTAATATTTCTTTTTGATAGAAGTTTTGCCTGTTCAGCAGCTAATATAATATTGCTATTATTTGGTAAAATAATAACATTATTCCCAGTGGTGCTTTCTATAGCAGATAAAATATCTTCAGTACTGGGATTCATTGTTTGCCCTCCTGAAACTATTACATCTACATTTAAATCTCTGAAAAGTGCATCAATACCTTCTCCAGCAGATATAGCAACTACGGAGTATTCTTTCTTATCATTGTTATTGTTATTATCATTATCTTTAGACATTTCAACAAGTTCGTCTTTTAAAAGTATTTCTTCATGTTGATATTTCATATTGTCTATTTTAATGTCATTTAAATCACCCAATTTTAGTGCCTTTTCTAGCACTTGTCCTGGATTGTTAGTGTGAATATGAACTTTTATTAACCCATCTCCCCCAACTACCAAAAGTGAATCTCCAAAAACAGAAATATCATCTCTAAAATCTTCCACATCTTTATAATTTGTATTTATCATAAATTCTGTACAATAACCAAATTCTATATTGTCAGTGTCAATTGTCGGCCTCATCTTTTTTATAGCAATAGGTTCTGTTAGCTCTCTACTTTTCTCTTTATCAAAGACAAGTGATCTATTTTCTTCGGTCATAGCAGAGTGCATTCCAATAAGCAAATATATCAAACCCTTACCACCTGCATCTACAACACCTGCTTGTTTTAAAACAGGAAGCATATCTGGAGTTTTATCTAGTATTTTATTTCCATGGTTGATTATTTTTTCCAAAAATATAGATAAATCATTGTAATTATTGCTATTAGACATAGCGAATTCTCCACATTCTCTCGCTACTGTTAAGATTGTACCTTCAGTAGGCTTCATAACTGCCTTATATGCGGTATCAGAAGCAGATTTAAATGCTAATGCAAAAGTATTAGAATCCACCGTAGCCTTTTCACCTATACCAGTTGCAAAACCTCTAAATAATTGAGATAAGATTACTCCAGAATTACCTCTAGCACCCATTAAAGAGCCTTGACTTGCAGCCTGAGCAACTAAAGATGCATCATTTTTTTCTATATTTAAGGCTTGTTTCAAGGCAGATTTCATGGTAAGTATCATATTAGTTCCTGTATCTCCATCTGGTACTGGAAATACATTTAGGCTATTAACTTCATCTTTATTCTCTTCTAATTTTTCAGCAGCACTATTTAACATTACTTGCAATTTAAACCCATCTATTGTATTAATTGCCATATTTGCCCTCCTAATTATTTCTCAATTCGGATTCCTTGGACAAATACATTTACCTTATCCACTTTAAATCCGGTCAAATTTTCAATATTAAATTTCACGTTATTTATTATATTTTCACATACTGCTGATATCTTTACTCCATACTCCAAAATAACATACATATCGATAGTAATTGAATTATCTTTAATATATATTTTAATTCCCTTAGTTAATAGGTCAGATTTTAGCAATTTAAATAGTCCATCTTTTGCATCTTTGCTTGCCATGCCAACTATACCATAGCTCTCCATTGCCGATATACCTGCTAAAGAAGCAAATACACTATCTTCTATACTTATAGCTCCAAGTTCGTTTTTTATTTTTACAGGCATAAATATACCTCCCAACTATATAGTCTATCTTTATTATTCTACATTATTAATAGAAAATATTCAACTATTTAGCTTATTAAGTTGCTTTTACATAAGTTTTTATGTTAAAATGTACTATGTTGCTAAAGAAATAATAATAATATTAATTTTAAGTGTTTCAATAATGCAAGGAGGTGTCTTTATGGCTAAGATATGTGCAATTTGTGGAAAAACTAAATCTTTTGGGAATAAGGTAGCTTTTTCAAATAAAAAGAGTTCAAGAACTTGGGCTCCTAATATTAGACGGGTTAAAGCAGATGTAAACGGTACAGTTAAAAGAATTAATGTGTGTACGAGATGTCTAAGATCTGGATATGTTAAAAGAGCGATTTAATAAATTCTAAAGACTTAAAAGGCTTATTGTGGTAAATACCATAATAAGCCTTTTTTCTAATCT
This sequence comes from uncultured Gudongella sp., assembly GCA_964604145.1. GTDB lineage: Bacteria > Bacillota > Clostridia > Tissierellales > Tissierellaceae > Gudongella. The sequence continues at coordinate 4,632 of CAZRXS010000001.1, forward strand.
TTTGACTTTAAAATTAACGCTTCTCCACTGTGTCTAATTATATTGCCATGATCTTTAACTAAATAATTACTAACTCCTAGGCTAGAACCATAGTTTATTTTATCCCTGTTTAAAGGAAAGAAAAAACCTTCTAGACTTACTACAACTCCTTCAAGAGAAAGTGGAATTATTGAAATATAGTAATCTTTTTTCTTTTCAATATATACCCTTTCTTCAAGGTATTCTATTATATTATTATCATCTATTATTTTTGCTTTAATATCTTTAAAATACAAATCTCTCAATATAAAAATATTTGTCATAGTATGGTCTAGTCTGCTACCTGTAACTCCGACTAAAGTTATGTTTTTGCAAGCTAAGTCTAACAATAAATTAACTGCTAGTTCCGTATCTGTTTTATCTTTTGCAACTGGATGCTTTACTATTTTAATATTAGTTTTTTCGGCTTCTATAAGTATTTCTTGCCTAATAGAATCAAAATCTCCAATAAGATAGTCCGCACTACAACCTGCATCTAATAAATACTCTATACCGCTATCTGCAGCTACTACAATATGAGAGTTATTGTAAAGATTCTTTAATTCTTCTTTGTCTAATCTATTGCCTCCAGCTACAATAAGTCCATTCATAAAAACCACCTTTATTTCAGTATTTTTTGCAATGGTTTATAAATTATTAATAATATTACTAGAGAAATAATTAGCTCTGGTATTAAATATGTTGCATTATAAATAATTGAATAAAGCCATGCATTTTGACTTCCAGCATACTCTGAAAAAAATACAACACCTGATAATACATGTGCTATCAATCGACCTAAAATTGCTAGTATTACTCCTAAACTTAGTGAAATATAACTATTTTCATTCTTATTATTAAGGATATAAGCTACTCCTGCTAATCCTAATAAACCATAAGCAATTGGGTAGTCTAACAATACTTGTATTGGGTGAAAAAAATAAGGCTTTAATAAGAAGTCTAAAATACCATATATAGCTCCAACTGTCATTCCTGGTACTAAACCCCACCTAATAGCAAATAACATTATTGGGATCATACTACCTGCTGAAACACTTCCTCCATTTGGAGCTTGATATATTATAATATAACTTAATAAAACTGATAATGCAATCATCATGCCACCCTCAGTTAGCATTAGCACCTTACTTCTTTTTCTTTCCATTTTTTTACCTCCATTTGTGTTTATTAATCCGCATAAGAATATAAAGGAGCATCTTTGACACTTTCGCTACGAAAGCCTAGGCTTACTTCGACGATGCTTCGAATCTAAAGCTCTTTTTAGTAATATAAAAAACTCATTACCAAAGGTAATGAGTATAATTTTTATACACACTTCCCTCCGCTAGTATTACCTAGTTCAGGTCTTAAGGGTCGAGGACTTAACCTCTCTCAGCTCGAGCTCCCCCAGTGCTGCTAATATTTTATTAATTATATAATATCACTTAAACTATCATTAATCAAACCCTATTGAACAAATAAATTTATTTAAACAATTCTTTAAATTCTCGAGTGGATTTATAAGGGTCTCCACCAGAAAATATCCCTGAACCTACAACCAATACATCTGCGCCAGCATTAACTATGTCCTTAGCATTATCTAATTTAATCCCTCCATCAACTTCTAAGAGGATATTTTTTCCACTATTATCTATTATTTCTCTAACTTGTTTAATTTTTTGTGTAATAATAGGTATATATGATTGTCCACCAAAACCCGGATTAACAGACATTATTAAAATAAGATCAAGATCATCTAATATATACTCTAGATAATTTAATGGTGTTGCAGGATTAAGTGAAACCCCAGCTTTTTTACCTTGTTCTCTAATACTTTGCAAGACTCTTTGAAGATGATTAGTCGCCTCAGCATGAACGGTTATTATATCAGCCCCTGCTTTTGCAAAATCTTCTATATATTTTTCTGGTCTACTTATCATTAAATGAGTATCGAAAATAAGTTTTGTATGTTTTCTAATCTTTTTAATAATTGGAGCACCAAAAGTTATATTTGGCACATAATTACCGTCCATTACATCAAGGTGAATAAAATCAGCCCCACCTTTTTCAACCGATTTTACTTCTTCTCCTAATTTAGAGAAATCTGACGATAGAATTGATGGTGCAATTTTTATCATATCAATATCTCCTTTTTCTGTTTTTTAATTCATCTAAAATCAATAGATAATTTTCATATCTTTCTTTATTAATATTACCTTTATCTACTGCAGTTTTTACAGCGCAGTTAGGTTCATTAAGATGAATACAACTATTAAATCCACATTTTCCATTATATTTTTCTATATCCCTAAAATAGTGTTTTAAATCTCTATAATCTTCAATAAAATTAAGATCAAATGAACTAAAACCAGGGGTATCTAATATAAAAGTATCTTTCTCTAGCTTTAGCAGTTCTACATGCCTTGTTGTATGCCTTCCCCTTTGAGTTTTTTCACTTACATCTCCTGTTTCTAGTTTAAATAAAGGATTTAAAATATTTAGTAGTGTAGATTTGCCAACTCCTGATGGACCTGCAAATACATTTATATTATTTTTTAGGTATTTTCTAAGTTCTTCTATACCAAGACCAGTTATTTTACTTGTCAAAATAACATTATACCCAGCTTTTAGATATAAGTCTTTAAGCTCTTCCGACTTTTTTAAATCTAAATCAACTTTGTTTATACATAAAATTACACTTAAATGTTTTTCTTCAGCCATTACTAGTATTTTATCTACTAGCCATGTATTTAGTTCAGGATTTTTCACGCTAACAACTACTACAACTTGTGTTACATTTGCCACAAGAGGCCTTGAAATTTCTGACTCTCTGTCTATGATTTCTTCAATATACCCTGTCCTATCTTCAGAGCTTATTCTAATTTTCACCATATCTCCTACTAGAGGGGTTATTTTTTGTTCTCTAAAGATACCTCTTGCCCTGCACTCAATTATTTCATCCCCTACATTGACATAGTAGAAACCACCTATACCTTTAATTATTCTTCCCTCTAGCATAATCAGCTCTCTTTCACTCTTGTAAATTGATATATACCATCAAAATACACTTCAAATTCTGCACCTGGAATACCTTTTAAATTAACTTCAAAAGAACCATCGCTTTGACTATGTTTTTTTGTATAGACAAGTTCTGAATTTGAGTTTTGTTTTCTAAATATAGTAACTTCTGTTTCATCTCTATCTGAAAAAGGTGTTAGTATCAGAGTGTAAGGGCCCTCTTTTTCAGCTCCTGCAGAAGGTTTTTCTGGCTCTTGTGGTTGAGTAGGTTCATCTGGAGTTGTTGTATCTGGCCCAGAACTTACATAGAGATCAATTGCCGTCTTTGTTTCAAGAGTTGTACCTGCTTCAATAGATTGCCAAGTCACAATATTTGCTTCGACTTTTTCATTTGGTTCATAATCCACTTGTCCAACAGCTAAATCCAGTGCAGCTATATCATTTAAAGCCTTACTAATGGGCTGACCAACTAATTGAATCATTAATATATCTTTAATTTCTGGACCTTTGCTAACGATTACATCTATTCTTGTGTTTGGTTCAACGCTAGATGCCGCTTCTTCACTTTGTTCCATTACTACATCTATTGGGACAGTATCATTAAAGTCATATTTAATATTTATTCTTAAGCCAGCTTCTTTTATTAAATTTTCTGCTTCTGAAACGGTCCTATTAATAAGCATGGGAACCGTTGACGTTTTAGAACCCAAGCTTATAACTACTCCAACAGGGTAGCCTTTCTTGATTCTAACACCTTTTTCCACATTTTGTTTCATAATTAGGCCACTATCGTATTCACTACTTGATTTACTGTCTATTACATTAATCTGAAAACCTTTTTCTTTAGCTATCTTATCTGCTTCCTCTTCGCTAAGGCCTAATAAACTTACCATTTCGAAATCACTTTCAGCATTGACCACATCTTTAAGTTTCATATACCCTGTAAATATCAATGTTGACAATATAAATGCAGCTAATATAGCTGATGCAAATACTTTCCAGTTGGGCTTATTCTTTTTATTTATTTTCTTTTTTTGTGGTGTATTAGTTTTCATATTTGTAGGTCCTTGCTCATTTTTATCATTTCCATTTACAGATATAATAGGTATAACTCGGGTTAGTTGTTCTGTATCTTCAGTGATACTTGCAGATGAAAGTTTTTTTGTTGAACTGTAATTTTTTAAGTCCAGTAATAATTCTTTAGCAGAAGAATATCTATCCCCTTGTCTTTTTTGTACACACTTCATAATAATATTGTTTAATTCAACAGGAATATCGTTTGAAATTTCAATTGGTGCTACTATCTCTTCTTGAACATGTTTTAAAGCGATACTAATAGGTGTATCGCCATTAAAGGGAAGTTTACCTGTTATCATTTCATACATTACTATTCCCAATGAATATATATCTGACTTTTCATCAGTGTATCCACCCCTAGCTTGCTCAGGTGAAAAATAGTGTACAGAACCTAATACATCTGATGATGTAGTAATTGTTGAAGATGTTACGGCTCTAGCAATGCCAAAATCCGTTACTTTTACTCTTTTATCCTCTGTTACCATAATATTATGGGGCTTAATATCCCTATGAATTATATGATTTTCGTGGGCATGATTCAATGCTTCAGCAATTTGTGTCGCATAATAAAGTGTTTCTTCTTCAGATAATTTTCCCTTGTTTAAAATTATTTCTTTTAAAGTTTTACCCCTAATATACTCCATAACAATGTAGTGAACTTTCTTACCATCCTGTTCTTCTTGACCTACATCGTAAATATTTAGTATGTTGGGATGGGAAAGACTTGCAGCAGCTTGTGATTCCCTTCTAAACTTCCTTATAAAATCTTCATCTTCTGTAAATTCATCTTTTAAAATCTTAACAGCTACAAATCTATCCAAAAGATGACACTTTGTTCGGTATACATCAGCCATACCACCGCTGCCAATTTTTTCTACAATTTCATACCTATTTCCTAACAATCTACCTAACATTTTTTCACCCCAATTAAAATCTAATACCTATGACGGTTATATTGTCCTTGCCACCTTTTTCAATGGCAGATTCAATTGCTAGCTCACAAGCGTGTTTAATATTTTCATTTTTTTCAAATATCTCTTGTATTTCAGATTCATCAATCATATTTGTTAAGCCATCACTACATAAAATAAAAATATCATTTGTATTTATTTCTACAATATCTATATCAATATCTATATCTATACTAGTTCCCACTGCTCTTAATATAACATTCCTTTGAGGATGAGTGAGAGCTTCAGAAGGAGTAATTTCTCCAGTTTTTATTAGTTCATTTACCAGTGAATGGTCCTCGGTTATTCTAACAAGCTTTTTATTTCTTAAGTAATAAGCTCTTGAATCTCCAACATGTGCAACAATAAAAAAATTATCATATACATAAGCTAAAGTAACTGTTGTACCCATACCCTTACATTCCGAGTGATTTAAGGAATATTCAAAAACCTCTTTATTAGCAAGTTCAATCGCATCTTTAATGGTAATAGAAGCTATTTTTAGATTGGAAATATTTGAAGATTTTTCTATAATTTCTCTACTTATTATATCCACGGTTAGCTTGCTTGCGATTTCTCCTGCTTTATGTCCACCCATACCATCTGCCACAATAAATAAAGGAAGGCAATTTTTTTTAGGTAAATACATGCAATCTTGATTAACCCCTCTAACCAATCCTTTATTACTTCTACCGCCTATATCCACATTCTCACCTCGTTATATTAACTTCTCTAGGACTCCTCTTCTTAGTTGCCCACATGAAGCACTAATATCTAAGCCTTTTTCAGCTCTAATGGTAGTCTGTATACCTAATTTAAGAAGTTTTTGTTGAAATAAAACTACTGTCTTTTTACTAGGTCTTTTCCTATTAAATTCCTTGATTGGATTAAGTACAATTAAATTTACATGTACAAGGAGCCCTTGGCATAATTTTGCTATTTCTCTAGCGTCTGTTTCTCCATCATTCAAATCTTCTATTAGAGTGTATTCAAATGTAATTCTTCTATTGGTTTTTCTATTATAATATTTTAGGGCTTCTATTAAGTTTTTTAACTTGTACTTGTTGGCGATTGGCATTATTTCAGCTCTTTTATCATCAAAGGGTGAATGTAAAGAAATTGAAAGAGTTATTGGCATTATCTCATCTGCCAATCTATAAATTTTTGGCACGATACCACAAGTTGAAAGCGTAATGTTTCTTAAACTAATATTTCTACCTTTATTGTGATTTATAATCCTTATAAAGCCAATCACATTTTCATAATTATCAAGAGGCTCGCCACTACCCATCAATAATATATTAGAAATCCTAATATTCAAGTCTTCTTCTGCCATATAAATTTGATTTAACATCTCTGAAACATTAAGATTCCTGATTAAGCCTTCTTTGGTTGATGCACAAAAACTACAGCCCATTTTACAGCCAACTTGTGAAGAAATACACATAGAGTACCCGTGTGTATATTTCATAACAACTCCTTCTATAATATTATTATCTTCCAGCAAAAATAAATATTTAACTGTATCATCTAATTTAGAATTGTATTTCTTTAAAATTTTTATTGTACCTATTTTATAATCCAGTTCTAGGGAAGTCCTCAAAGCTTTTGAAAAAAGGTTTAATTCATGAATGTTTTTCCCATTTTGTTGGTGCATAAATTTAAATAACTGCTCAGTCCTAAATTTCTTTTCTCCTAAACTTAAAATTAATTCAGATAATTCCTTATAAGTCATATTGTTTAATTCCATATTTAAACCCACTTCGTTTTATTATTATATAATATTTTATTATTATAAGCTATCTTTCTTAACCATCTTTGCAATAAAGAATCCATCTGTTTCATGTATATTTGGAAAAAGCTCTATATAGCCTAGGCTTTGTGTGTCTGATATTATCTTATTGTTTTTTAAGACAATAGGCACTAGTTGGAACATATTGTTCTTTATTAAGAAACGTTTTATTTGATCTATATTTTCATTTTTATTTATAGTGCAAGTACTATAAATTAAATAACCATTTGTTTTTACATATTTAGCTGCCATATCTAAAAATTTAGACTGCAAATGGATTAGTGATTCAATATTTCTTCTTGTTCTATTAAATTTTATCTCTGGCTTTCTTCTAAGCAAACCAAAACCAGAACAAGGTGCATCAACTAAGCAATAATCAAATTTCTCTATGGATGCATCATCTATGTCTAATGCATCTTGTAATTGTGTTTCTATAATATCTATTCCCAGTCTGCTTGCATTTTCTTTAACAAGATCGAGTTTGTCATTATTTAAATCCCTAGCAACTACTAGACCTTTATTATTCATCCACTGTGCCATATGGGTTGATTTTCCACCAGGGGCACTGCATATATCTAAAACAGAGCTGTTTTCTTTTGGAGCCAATACTTCAGTTACCAACATACTACTCTCGTCTTGAATAATAAATAAGCCATTCTTAAATTCTTTTGTCTCTGTTATCCTGTTAGGATTATTTAATATCAAACAGTCTTTTGCAAATTTGCATAGAGAAACATCTAAACCTTGATCTTCAAAAGATTTCACTAGAGAATCTTTAGTGGTTTTTAATGTATTAACGCGAATATTAAGTTTGGGAGATGTATTATTAGCCTTTAATAACTCTATCGTGAAATCTTTGCCATATTGTTTAATCCACATCTCTACTAAATAGATTGGGTGAGAAAACCTAATTGATAGTTTTTCAATGGAATCATTCGATTGAGTATATAAGAGCTCTTTTTTTCTTCTATTTGCATGTCGCAGTATTCCATTTACAAAGCCAATACTACCTTCGTGTCCATATATTCTTGCAAGTTTAACAGATTCATTTACAGCAGCACTTTCTGGTATCTTATCCGAAAATAACAACTGATACAAGCCAATTCTCAATATTTCAAGAATCATTGGATGGATTTTTTTAAACTTAATCTTGGATAGATTCTTAATAACATAATCTAGAAATATTTGGTTTTCTATAACTCCATAGACTAACTCGCGAAAGAGGTTTCTATCTTCAAGTTTTGAAATATATTCATCGTAGTTTTTTACAACATCTTGTGAATATAAAGAATTCTTATGAATATCAAATAAAGCTTTTACGCTAGCTTCTCTTGCATTTAACATTATTTACCTCCAACACATAAGGGATTATCTTCTTCTATTTGTCATCGATAAAAGCCTAAAAAGTTGTCCTACTGCAACAAGTGTTGCTGCTACATAAGTCAAAGCTGCTGCATCTAGAACCTCTCTAGCTGGTTTTAAACTTTCGTTTGGCACTAATCCCTGTTCTAATTGGAGCATAGCTCTATTGCTGGCATTAAGCTCTACTGGCAAAGTTATTATTTGGAATAGAACTACCGCAAGAAACAATGAAATTCCAATATTTATAAAAAAAGGACTTATTAAGAATCCCAATATTATAAAAATCCAAACCATTCTTGCGCTGATATTTACAATCGGTGCTATATTATTTCTTAGCATCAATGGGAAATAACCTTCAGAGTGCTGGATAGCATGACCCACTTCATGTGCTGCCACACTTACCGATGCTATACTAGACCCAGAATAAACATTTTGTGATAATCTTAAAATTTGTGTTCTAGGATCATAATGATCTGTTAAATTTCCAGCTACTTGTTCTATCCTGACATTTTCTAGTCCATTTCTATCTAGAATAAATCTTGCAACTTGATAACCATTTAGACCAGAATGACTAGGAACCTTAAGATATTTAGAAAAAGTATTTGTTATTTTCCTCTGAGCATATCCAGCAAAAATAAGTGCAGGGAGTACAAAAATTATCCAATTACCACCATACATATATATCCCCTCATTTCTATAAAATAGTGTCTTTTATGCTTTCACTGTAGATTTTCTTATATTATAAAATATATCCTTCTTCTATTTGATTGCCCATTAAATAAACCCTTACATCCATCTCTTTCTTTCCTGGAAATTGTAAATTTTTAATTATTACAAATCCATCTTTTACTGCAACCCATATACCAGCACTAGACACCTTCTCTATATAACCAAATTCTCTATCGTGTTCTGCTAATTCTCTGCTCACTTTATGAATTTTCACCTGCTGACTCTTATAGTTAGTATATGCCATTGGCCAGGGTTTAAGACCTTTTACAAGTCTTTCTATCTGGTATCCAGATTTACTCCAATCTATTTTACCAAGCTCCTTAGAAAGCATGGGAGCATAAGTTGATTCTTCATGATTTTGTGGCTTGTATACAACTCTATTAGAAACGATTAAATCAATTGCCTCTATTATAAGCTCTGAACCCAGTTTTGATAATTTATCATGTATTGTAATAGAGTCGTCATCATCAGTAATTGGGATAGCCTTTTTAATTATTATATCTCCTGAATCCAAGCCTTTTGTCATTTTCATTATAGTAACCCCTGTCTCTTTTTCGCCATTTATTATTGCCCAGTTTATAGGCGCTGCACCCCTATAATGTGGTAAAAGTGAAGCATGGATATTTAGACAAGTATATTTTGGGATTTTTAAAATGTGCTCTTTTAAAATTTGACCATAGGCAACTACAACGATAAAATCAGGCTTGTAGCTATTTATTTTAGCTAGAGATTTTTCACTGTTAACATCTTCTGGTTGATAGATTTCAATATTAAGATCCAATGCTTTTTGTTTTACTGGATTAAATTGTGTTTTTTTTCCTCGTCCTTTTTTTTTGTCAGTTTGACTTATAACTAAAGGAATGTGATAACCTTTTTTATATAAATTCTCTAAGGTTGGGACTGCAAATTCTGGAGTAGCCATAAATATTATTTTCACTCTTCATCATCCTCTGGATTATAGTCAAATACTTCATTAGCTAAGTCTGTATATAGTATCCCGTTTAAATGATCTATCTCATGACAAAAAACTCTTGCTATATATCCTTCTGCATCAATCGTTACTTCCTCGCCACTTTGATTTATATACTTTACCTTAATCTTCTCAGGCCTATCAACCTTACCCCTTAAATTAGGAACTGATAAACAGCCTTCTATGTCCTCAACCTTGCCTTCATTACTTTCTATAACAGGGTTAATTGCAACTATTGGTTCTTCTCCAATATCTATTACTATTAATCTTTTTAATACACCAACTTGTGGAGAAGCTAAGCCAATACCATTTTCGTATCTCATGGTTTCAATCATATCTTGAATTAATATTTCTAATTTGCTATCTATTTTTTTTACTTCTTTAGATACTTTTCTTAAAATTGGGTCTCCATCTACTCTAACTTTCCTTAATGCCATCAAAATTCCTCCTACAATACACTTTCTGGATTAACTGTTATACTTATTTTTACTCCCGGATTCTTAAATTTTACTTCATCCAAAACCAACAAGCGTTTTAAGATTTTCTTTAACTCTCTAGAACTTGATTCATTGTATTTTATTAATATCTGCCACCTATACTCATTATTTATTCTTTCTAATGGTGCTGGCAATGGATTATTAACTATTATATTATTTAAGTCTAATTCCCCAATTTTGTTTTTAATAATTTCATTTGCCTTTATGATATTATCCCTAACCATTTTTTGATCTTTCCCATAAAAAAGAATAGATATTATATTTACAAAAGGTGGATATATAAATTCCTTGCGAAGATAAATTTCAATATCATAAAAATCTTTATAACTACTCTCTTTTGCACTAGCTATACTGTAGTGTTCAGGATTATATGTTTGTAACACTACCCTACCTACTTTGTCACCTCTACCAGCCCTTCCTGATACTTGAGTTATTAATTGGAAGGTTTTTTCTGGCGAGCGGAAATCTGGCAAGTTCAATGTTGTATCTGCTGCTACAATACCTACTAAGGTTACATTAGGAAAATCCAAACCTTTTGTAATCATTTGAGTACCTATTAAAATATCTATTTTTCGCTCCTTCATCTTATTCAAAACAATATCGTAATCATTTCTCTTTTTTACAGTGTCACTATCCATTCTTTCAATATTAGCCTTTGGATATGATTTTCTAACTTCTTCTTCAATCTTTTCTGTACCTATACCAAATGTTCTAATATAATTGCTAGCACAGTTAGGACAAACTACTGGTATTATTTTTGTGGCACCACAGTAGTGACATCGCAATCTATTGCTAGTTTTATGGACTGTCATACTGATGTCACAATTTTCACATTTGACGACATACCCACATGCTCTACAGGTTACAAATCCAGCATACCCTCTTCTATTTAGGAATAATATAATTTGTTCACCATTTAATAAGGCTTCATCAATCTTTTGTCTTAGGCTTGTGCTAAATATTGACTTATTTCCATTTAGAAGCTCTTGTCTCATATCAATAACTTCTATGGTTGGCAGCTGCATTTTAGTTGCTCTTTCTTTTAACTCCAAGTACCTATATTCTTGTTTATAACTTTTGTAGTAAGTTTCTATAGATGGTGTAGCTGTACCTAAAATCAATTTAGCATTTTCAAGTTCTACTCTTTTTTTAGCTACTTCTATTGTATCATATTTAGGATTACTATTAGATTTATAAGTGTTTTCATGTTCTTCATCTATAATAATTAAACCCAAGTTATTAAAGGGAGCAAATATAGCGGAACGAGCTCCTATGACTATGGTGTATTCGCCAGTTTTTATCCTTCGCCATTGGCTAAACCTTTGAGCTTTTGTAAGTCTACTATGAAGTATCGCAACTTTATTTCCAAACCTACCAACAAATCTATCTATAGTTTGTGGTGTTAAAGATATTTCCGGAACTAAAATAATTGAATCTTTTCCTTGTTTTAAATATTCTTCTACTAGTTGCAGGTAAATTTCTGTTTTCCCACTGCCAGTTACGCCATGTAATAAATAACTATTGTGGTCAGAATTAATAATTTTATTATAAAGCAATTCTTGATCTTTATTCAATTTGAGTTTTTCGTAATTAGCTATAACTTCTTCTACTGCTTCCTCATTTACAATCTGTTTATCAACAAGGATCAACTCTTTAGAAATAAGCGCTTTTAAAACAGTTGAACTAGTGTTAAATTCTCTTAATATTTCTTTTTCAGTTTTTATATATTTATCCCACTTTGTCTCCCAAATAATTCTCTGTTTTTTTGCTGAGTTCCCAATAATCTCCAAGCCATCCTCGATACTTATTGCTTTCGATTTCCATAAGATATTTTCATATTTTATGGATACTCTCTTTTTAATATCAATATCTATATTTATAATACCCTTATTTTCAAGTTTAATAAGTGTCTTGTTAAGGTTTTTCCATTTAAATGCGTTTTTCAGTTAAATATATAATATTTGTTTTTCATTTTTTAATATATCTACTATTCTATTTTCTTCATTATCTAATAATTTTTCGTCAATAACCTTTTCAGATAAGACTATTATATTATTTATTTCTTTAAAATCTCCAGGAGGTAAAACAACACTTAGAGCTTCAAAAAATGTACACAAATACTCTTCTCTCATCCATTTAGCTAACTGGATCATTTTTAAAGTAAGGATTGGTTTTGTATCTAGTGCTTGTATTATATACTTGATATTCCCTTTTAAATTAGTAGCATCAGCAGTTTTTATTACAACTCCTAGAGTAGGTTTGTTTGTCTTACCAAATGGAACAACAACTCTTATCCCTATTTGAATATCGTCTTTTTGTAAGGGTTTAATACCATAAGTAAATGGTCTATCCAGCTTAGATGACTTGTGATCTATGATTATTTGTGCGTATTTCAAGTAATTACCTCCTTGCATCATGGCAAAAGCTAGAATTATCTAGCCTTTGTCAATCAAATTTAAAACTTTATCTGCAATTACTTTTGATAATAAATCCTTTTTCATAATGGGTAATTCTTCCATCTTTCCATCTTTATGGATTATACTGACAATATTTGTATCTTCTTTAAATCCAGCACCTAATTTTGTAATATCATTTGCAACTATAAAGTCAAAATTCTTTTCTGCAAGTTTTTTCTTAGCATATTCTATTAAATTATTAGTTTCAGCTGCAAATCCAATCATAATTTTATTATTTTTTATCTCTCCGAAGTACTTAGCTATATCTGGATTTTTTACTAAGTTTAGCGATAGTTTTTCATCTGAATTAGCAGATTTTTTTATTTTTCTACTTGTATAATTTTCTACTTTATAATCTGATGGTGCTGCTGATTTTATTAATATATCACAAGATGCAAAATTTATTTTTACAGCATCAAACATATCCTGGGTTGTATTTACTTTTATTGTTTCAACATCCAAAGGAGGATCTAATGAAGTTGGCCCAGTAATAAGGACTACATCAGCTCCTCTATTGCGAAATTCTTTTGCTAGTGAATAACCCATTTTTCCACTAGAGTGGTTAGTGATATACCTTACTGGATCTATTGGCTCTATAGTAGGTCCAGCTGTTATAAGAACTTTTTTATCTATAAAATCTTTTGGAGTAAAATAATCTTCCAAAGCATCAATTATTTCTGCTGGTTCGCACATTTTACCAGGTCCAATATCACCACAAGCTAACCTACCTTCGCCTGGTTTCAAAAAAATATGACCACGTGATTTAAGTTTTTCCATATTTTCAACTGTAGCTACATTTAAATACATTGTTGAATTCATAGCAGGAGCAAATATTATCCTAGCCTGTGAAGCTAAAACTGTTGTAGTCAATAAATTATCTGCTATCCCATTAGCTATTTTAGCTATGGTATTGGCAGTTGCAGGTGCAATAAGTATAACATCTGCTTTTTGAGCAAGAGATATATGCTCGACATTTATTCCATCTTCTAATCCAAACATATCAACGTGGACTCTATTTTGGGACATAGTCTGAAATGTAAGTGGAGATACAAATTTTGAAGCTGCATCTGTCATAATAATATCGACATTTACATCTGCTTTTTTTAATTTACTTACCAGATCTGCTGATTTATATACTGCAATACCACCTGTTACGCATAATAAAACTGTTTTTCCCTTTAACATTTACATCACCTACTTGCTAGTTAATTCTAAATCTGGTTTTACATATTCAATCAATCCATGAGTTATTTCATCTAAGGCGACAGTAACTGGCTTATTGAATTTTGACTCTAATTTAGGGCTTGAACCTTCAATTATTTGCCTTGCTCTCTTTGCAGCAACCATTACAAGGGTATATCTATTTTCTTCTTCCAATGCAAATTCATTAATCTTATCAGACATATCAATTGCCTCCTTTTTTTGTAAGTTGCTCTTTTATATCTTTATGTCTTTTTACTCTAAGTCTTTCTGAATGAATAATAGCCTCAATATCAAGAACAGCTAAATCTACCTTGTCATTTACTATAAAAAAATCATATTCACCTACAAAATCCAATTCTTTAAAAGCATTTGAAAATCTTGTGTTAATATCTTCTTCAGACTCTGTTCCTCTTTTAACAATTCTATTTCTCAATTCACCCATAGTTGGTGGAAGTAAAAATATAAATACTGCTTCCTTGCAATTTTTTTTAATTTGAAGAGCACCTTGTACATCTATCTCTAAAAGAACTATTTCTCCTTTTTCAATTTCTTCTAAAACAAATTTTTTTGGAGTCCCATAATAATTTGTATGAACAAATGCATATTCTAAAAATTCATCATTTTTTATCATTTCATCAAACTTTTCTTTAGTATAAAAAAAATAATTTTCTCCATCTACCTCAGTCGCCCTTGGAGATCTAGTTGTTGCAGATACAGAGAATACAATATCATTATTTCTTTCCATTAATGCCTTGCTTACAGTTCCTTTTCCACTTCCAGATGGGCCTGAAAGAACCAATAAAAACCCTTTTGCCATAACTTTCCACCAACTTTCAGTATTATTCATACATTTCCTCTTTAACATATAACCATTGTGTAATAGTTTCTGATTGCAATAATGACAGTATAACATAGGGGCTATACCTTTTAATTGGAGCTGAACTTAGACTTATACCGCTATCAATTATATTAGAATCAACATCATTTTCTAATTCTTCATTTGTAAGATAGACTTTCATATAATCGCCCCTACTCTATATTTTGAATTTGTTCTCTAATTTTTTCTACTTCAGACTTTAAATCAACTACTGCATTTACAATATCTGAATTACTAGATTTACTGCCAATGGTATTTATTTCTCTATTAAATTCTTGAATTAAAAAATCTAATTTTCTCCCTATAGCTGATGTTTGGTTTAGGATTTCTTTAAACTGATTTATATGACTCCTTAATCGAATTATCTCTTCATCAATGCTACTTTTATCAGAGATTATTGCAACTTCAAGGGCTAGCCTATCATAATCTACAAAATTACTGTCAACCATAAGACTTTTTATTCTTTCATTCAACTTAACTCGATATTCTTCAACTACTAGAGGTGCTCTTAGTTCTACTCTATTTATTATAAGCTCAATTTCATCCAACTTTAACAACATATCATTTTTTAGTTGCGTCCCTTCATATTCTCGCATTTGGATTATATTAGTTAATGCATTTGCAAGAGCGCTTTGTAGTGTTTCCCAAGTCATATCCTCATCCAAATCTTTTTTTTCAGTTTTTATAACTTCAGGTATTTGAAGAATATTACTTAATCTTACCTTATCATCTATTTTAAGCTCACTTATCAAATTATCTAATTCTTTCTTAAAGTTACTTGCAAGCGGTAAGTCTACTTTTACATCAATTGAAGATTGATTAATAAAATCAAGATTTATAAATACATCTATTTTCCCCCTATTAAGGTCTTTTTTTATTGTTTTCTTTATTTTCTCTTCTAGATAAATTAGATAACGGGGTGATTTTATATTTATATCTAAATATCTATGATTTACTGATTTTATCTCAATCTTTAATCTAAATAAATTATTCTCAGCTTCGCCTTTCCCATAACCGGTCATACTTTTTACCATATATATCACTCCCAGTTTTAATATACAATTATACATCTATTTCAGAATATTACCATCCTTTGTTACAAATTGTTAATAAGTGTTTAAAACACCTATTATTCTCACATTTTGCTTTGTGGTATAATAAGATAGAATAATAATTTATTAGGAGGTAAAACATGTCTTATGATGGCATTACTACAAGATCAGTTGTCCATGAATTGTCTTCTCTTTTAATAGGAGGTCGTATAGATAAAATTTATCAACAAGAAAAAGATGAACTATTAATTCAAATTTATAACAATGCGAAAAACTATAAACTTCTTTTATCGGCTAGCAGTAATAATCCAAGATTGTATCTAACAAAAGAATCAAAAAAAAATCCATTATCACCACCTATGTTTTGTATGTTACTAAGAAAGCACATAAATAGTTCAATTATTTTAGATATAAAACAATATAAAATGGATAGGGTGGTCGTCATTACATTAACTGGATTTGATGAACTAGGCAATAAAAAAAATAGAGAGTTAATTATTGAAATAATGGGTAAGCACAGCAATATTATTTTAGTTGACAAAGAATCTAATATAATATTGGATTCTATAAAAAGAGTTCCGCTTAGTATTTCTAGAGTTAGACAAATACTACCTGGACTCCAATATTCTTTTATCGATATAGATGAAAAATCTAATCCTTTGGAATTAAATTTAAAAAAGTTTATATCTAATTTTGAACAAGCAAATAAAAACCAAAGCTTACTTAAATTTTTATATGGATCTTATATGGGCTTAAGTCCCTTGATAAGTAGGGAAATTTGTTTTTTAGCAAATTTAGAGCCAAGTAGAACAATTATGAGTACAGATAAAGATACTATTTTAAAATTATATAATTCCCTTAATATTATTATGACTAGGGTAAATAATCATAAATATGAACCTATGTATATCTCAAATATAGATACTGGAGAAATAATTGCCTTTTATCCCTTCCCCCTAAAACAATATGGAGAAATCTCTTTTACCAAATTATTCAGCATTTCAGAGCTCTTAGATTATGTTTATTCTAAAAGAGATACTTTCGATAGGGTAACGCAAAAATCTGCTCATTTTAAAAAAGTCTTAATTAATAGACTAGAAAGAGCTAAGAAAAAATTAGCAAAGCAAAAAGAGGATTTATTAAAGAGTAAAGACAGAGAAAAATATAAAATATATGCTGATTTATTACAATCTAACCTTCACAAGATACCAAAAGGAGAAAGTGAAGCTCTATTAGAAAATTATTATGATGAAAATTTAAAAAATCTTTTAATTCCACTGGATAATAGAATCTCTCCAGCTCAGAATGCTCAAAATTATTATAAAAAATATGCGAAATTAAAAACTGCAAATAGACTGTTGGAAAAACAAATACCAGAAACACAATTTGAAATAGATTATATTGAGCATGCGATTATGAGTATAGAAAATTCTACTAATGTTGAAGACCTTGAAGAAATAAAAGAAGAACTCGTAGCAAGTGGCTATATAAAGATAAAAAATAAATCTCGAAAAAAACCGAAAAAAAAGACTCCCAAAGCACTTCAGTTTATATCTTCAGATAATTTCAATATATATGTTGGAAAAAACAGCAAACAAAATGAATTTCTAACTATGAAAATGGCAAAAAAAGAAGATCTATGGTTTCATACAAAGGGGATACCAGGAAGCCATGTTATCGTAAAAACTGAAGGCAAAGAAGTTCCTGAACAAACTATGATAGAAGCAAGTATTTTAGCTGCTTATTATAGTAGCGGTCGAAATTCTTCTTCTGTTGAGGTTGATTATACAGAAAAAAAACATGTTAGAAAACCTAAAAAGGCTAAAACTGGCATGGTTATATATGAAAATCAAAAAACCTTAATGGTTAATCCTCAGTTATTAAAATCTCAAAATATCACAAAGGTAGAAGATTAAATCCATCTTCTACCTTTGCTTTATTGCTACTTGATCTTTAAAACTCATCAGAGAACTCCTTTTCGAGTTTTTCTAAAACATTCTTAAAGTAACTTGGTAAATCACATTCAAATTTCATTTCAATGTCTGTAACTGGATGAGTAAATATTAATCTTTTAGAATGAAGTAACTGCTTCTTTATTTTAAATTCATTATTTATCTTAGAATAAATGGGGTCTCCAACTATTGGATGGTTCATATTAGAAAAATGAACTCTTATTTGGTGTGTCCTTCCTGTTTCAAGTTTAACTGAAACCAGCGTATATTTATTATAACGTTTTAAGACTTTATAATGGGTAATAGCATCTTTGCTATTTTTGTAAATAACTGCCATTTTTTTGCGATCTCTTAAATTTCTACCTATTGGTGCATCAATTGTGCCAATATCTTTTTTTAAATTAAAATGAACCAGCGCAATATACTCCCGTTGAACTAAATGAGCTTTTAACTGCTCTGATAGGCCTCTGTGTGCCATATCATTTTTAGCAACAACTAGTAGGCCTGATGTATCTTTATCAAGTCTATGCACTATACCTGGCCTTATAACGCCATTTATAGACGATAGCTTGTCTAGATGAAATAAAAGTGCATTAACCAGCGTTTTATCATAGTTTCCTGGAGCTGGATGAACAACCATACCCTGGGGTTTATTAATCACAGCTAGGTGCTGATCCTCATATACTATGTCTATAGGTATATTTTGTGGAATTAATTCTAATTCCTTAGCTTTTGGAAAACTTATTAAAATTTGATCTCCTTCTTTAACAAAATAACTAGCTTTTTTAAGTTTATTATTTACAAAAATTCTTTCTTCTTCAATTAATTTTTTTATATAACTTCTTGATACTTCATTAAGTTCAGAAGCAAGGTAAGAATCTAATCTCTCGTTATCTTCCTCGTCTACATAAATATATATATCTTCCATATCTAAATCCCCTGCTTTACTTCATGTTTATCAAAGAGTATTAAAAGAATTAATAGTATTGTCCCTGTAACGATAAATATATCTGCTATATTGAAAACAGGAAAATCGTATAACCGGCCTAAGTCTACTTTAATAAAATCTACTACATAACTTAACCTAATGCGATCAATAAGATTACCAGCAGCTCCTCCTAACAAGGCTCCCAATGAAATTTTAGTTAATATATGTAAATTATATTTGTTTTTTATTATAAATATTATAATAGCTGAGAGAACGAATATCGTTATAATAATAAAAAACCAACGTCTATTTTGCATTATACCAAAGGCTGCACCATAGTTTTTAACAAAATGTAATTCTATTAAATCGTCTATTAGAATTATTGGTCTTTTATCCATTAAAAATTTAACAGCTAAATACTTAGTTAGCTGATCAGCAATTACTATTAAAATGCTTATTATAAAGCTCAAATGCTTTCCTCCTAGCCTAAAATAAAAGGAGCTTATGCTCCTATCTTATAATTCTTAAGTATGCCGTTATTCTTGTTTTGTTTTATTCTCAATCAATAGTCCTTTTTCTATTTCTAAATAAAATTCATCTAAGCTAGTTAATTGAGATTGTAGGAAAGAACTAAATCTTGTCTTAAATATATAGAGTTCTTTTTTTAGAAATTCATATTCTTCTTGAATATGTTTTACATCTTCTTTCCTTTTTTCTACTATTTTTTGGCCTTTTTCCTCTGCAGTGTCAATAATTATTTCAGCTTTATTTCTTGCATTCAAAGTCAATTCATCAGCTGATTTTTGAGCTACTAAAAGAGTGGTCTTAAGGGTCTCTTCTAATGTTTTAAACTGATTTAATTGGTCTGTTAAGAACTTTATCTTTTCCTTATGGTTTATATTCTCTTTATACATTGCTTCGTAATCTTCAATCATCTCTTGTAAGAAAAGATTAACTTCTGTTTGATTAAATCCATTAAATGATTTCTTGAAATTCTTATTTTGGATGTCCAATGGCGTTAGCATCATATCACTCCATTATTTAAGTTTTCTTATTGTCAATATATTATTCCCTTTTTTGCTCTGTCCTTTAAATAATACTATTTTCGATCTTCCAAGACCTCTTAAAGAAATTATATCGTTTTCACATAATATTTTTGTAGGTCTTGTTATATGTTCCCAATTGACTTTTACTTCATTAGATTTAATTTTCTTAAGGCTTTCGCTTCTTGAAATATTATAAATAGAACTTAGCACATTGTCTAATCTTAATGAAGATGTATATATTTGAAATTCTTCAAAGTCTTCTATAATTGATTTTATCGGTTTTTGATCTGCTTTACGAATACTGATGGAGTAATTACCTATTTGAGTTAAGTTTATTAAAATAAAATTTACAATGTCTTTTTTCACTATGAAAATTGTTATACCATCATATAATAGTATATCTCCTACTTTTTCTCTTACTATGCCTAAAGATAGAATTGAACCTAGGTAATCTCTATGGCTCAGGCCTTCAAACCTATCTGTTTCTAGGTATCCAATCTTAGAATCTAAATCAGTAAAGCTCATATACTCAGGAAATATATAAATTATCTTTCTTTCAGCTTCCTTTAGCCCACCAAATTCTACATAAGCTATTGTGTCAATTTGCTTTAGGATAGATTTACTTAAACTAATTTCATAAGGGTCCAAGAAATCTGTCACTTCTACCGTATGACTTTTCAAAACTATCCTTATTTTATCAATAAGTTTTTTCATTTTTAATTTAGTGTCTATATTTTCAATAAAATCTAAATTAAAATCTAAGTCGTCCATATTATTAACCTAAAGTCCTAATAATAATAGAATAAAAAATTCTTAAAAATATTATAGCAAGCCAAGGTGAAAAATCTATAAAACCTCTGCCCAAACCAAATTTATCTAATAATGATCTTGCCGGGGATAATATTGGTTCAGTTAGTTCAAAAAGTACTTTACCAAAGACATTGTCCATTGGTACTCTAAATATATTTGTGAAAATTCTAATTATAATCAGGATTTCTATTAAGTCAACTAATATTCCAACGGATCTTAATAATGTATACATTTATGTCTCCTTACCAAGGGAATATTCCCCTGTTTTTTAATTCATCCTTTAAACCATCTATTTCTACATTTAAAGGTGCAAGAATAAAAATATCTCTTGTTACTTTTTGAATTTTACCTTCTACAGCATACAGTCCCCCGTTTATAAAGTCGAAGATTTGTCGTTTTACGATTGTATCTAATTGTTCAAAGTTGACAACAACTGCTTTTTTCAGTTTAAGATCATCTATAATAGCAGGAGCTTCTTCATAACTTAATGGCTCATGAACCACTATCTTCATATTACTATTGGTGTGTAAATTTACGACTTTACCACCAATTTTTTTGCTACTTATTGGCGGTTCAATTGTATCAAATGAGTCATCCTCGTCAACTGTATACTCTTCCTCATAATCATCAATTCCAATAAAATACTTAAACTTGTTAAATAAATCACCCATAATTAACCTCCTTTAATAATTTCTTTTTCCAAATATCGCAGTGCCAATCCTAACCATATTCGAGCCTTCTTCTATTGCAATTTTATAGTCATTTGTCATGCCCATAGATAAAAATTCCATATCTAATTCCTTGTAATTTTTTGATTTAATTTTTTCGTTTAATTCATATAACCCACTAAAGGATTGTCTTATTATCTTCTCTTCTTGTGTAAATGGAGCAATTGTCATTAAGCCTTTAACTTTTACATAAGGATATTGGAGCAGTTTCTCAATAAAGGGAATTGCCTCTTCTTTTTTTATCCCAAATTTTGATTTTTCTTCTGATATATTAACTTGTATTAGACAATCAATTGTCCTATTTATTCGCTTTGCTCTTTTGTTTATTTCTTTGGCAAGAGATAGCCTATCTAAAGAATGGATTAAATGAATATCTTCAACTATATACTTAACTTTATTGCTTTGTAAATAGCCAATCATATGATAGTAAGGTCTGTCTTTAAGTAGATCCATTTTTTTTAATAATTCTTGGACTTTGTTTTCTCCAATATCTAGCATTCCATTATTTAAAGCCTGTTCAATAATTGGTACAGATATTGTCTTTGTAACAGCTATTATCTTCACATCACCCTTTCTGCCAGAGCTAATAATTGCCTGGTCTATATTTTCTTTTATGATTTTAATATTATCAGCTATACTAATTTTCACTACCTCCATTAATTTAGAATTTGTCCATCTGTTACAAGATTAGCTTTCATTATTATTTCTGAAAACTCGTTAATAGTCTTATAATATTTGTTTCCTAACTCTATTCTATTATTTGTATCTCCCTTACTAACATATGCAAAATCTTCATCTTTAGCATTAATTACAATAGGTCTAAATACTACAACATCATAAAAAGACTTCACAAAAACACCTTGTTGATTGTTATTTGTAATAATTGATTCTAATGGAATTTTAAAAGAATCTTTTTTAAAAGTAACTATATCTAGATCAATAAATCTATACTTGTAGAAACTCTCTAAAAATTCATTGACTTTAAGTATAAAAATCTCTTCTGTGCCCTTGGAATATGATTGAATAACTGGAACTTTAAGATTAATTTTTTTATCGTCTGAATCAATTGTCTCAATTTCTAATTTATCTTTTCCACTTAATAAAGATGCTTCTACCTTAGGCAATTTTATGGCAATATAATACTCATGTCCATTTATTATTTTAAATACTGCTTTCTTATCATCTAGATTCTCTACGTTAGCATTTATATCATGAGCAAAAATTCGCTCTGAAATATTATCAAGATCGGATAAATTTAGAACTTCTTCATAATAGTCAATATCATAAGATACAATCCCAGAATCCCTTGAAAACAATCTTTCATTGTAAGTAGATATCTGCTGCAAAAGCTGATTTTTCTTATCTATTAATTGTTTATTATTTAGTTTTTCTAAATCGTCTGTATATTGCATATTGCTTTTATTATCTAAAACAAAAAGAAGTTTTCCTTTTAGGTTTTTTATACTACTGTATGTCCTATTTTGAATGTTTAACTGTATTTCATTTATTAGAGTGTTCTCAATATCATCTTTACTACTTAGCTTTTCAGAAGTGCCAGAATCATTTATATCAATTTGATTAATTAGACTTTCTATTTTATCTAGTTCGCTTTTATAAGATGTCATATCTTTTAAAGATATTACTCGCGCAATTTCTATGCCAACAGGAACTCTTATTCCCTCATCAACTATCCCATAGACTTCGCCATTTGTTTCACTAAAATATAATCTTTCATTTTTTATTATAACACCTTGAGTAGGTAATATCTCTTTATATTCAAAATCTATAGGCAAAACTGTTGATACATCTTTTGTTAATATTTTTGGGATATAATTTAGTAATAATAGAAAAAATAAAACCAACACTACAGAAATAATTATCTTACTTATGCCACGCTTGTTAGGTTTTTTCATTTTTATCACACCTAACTAAAGAATTTTCCATATTTGCTTTTTATTTTAAATCTATTTATACTTTCTATCTTTAGCTTAATTATTTCATTAGCATATGTGATTATCTTTATTGATTGCTCTTTTTTAACTGCACCCAATAAAATTCCTTTAAATTTTTCTTTTGATTTTGTTAAAATAGAAAGCTCATCGCCAGCTTTTAGCTTAGTGCCATCAAGAAAAAATTCTTGCATATCAGTATCTTCTATTTCTTCTTGACTTATAAATCTATTGTCAATATATATAATATTGTTCTTTAAATAAAATTTTTCTTTAAACACTACAAGTGTATAACCTAGAACACCAGCAAACAATACTACGCTTGTAAATACAATAATTAATTCAAACATTTGCTAGCTCCCTCCCTCCGTATATAATAAATTTAGTATATCATAATATATTAGGTTTTAAAACTACTTTACAAAATCAAATTTATCAGTTATAATCGTCTTTGCAACGGGGTGTAGCGCAGTTTGGTAGCGTACGAGTCTGGGGGACTCGGGGCCGTAGGTTCAAATCCTATCACTCCGACCAAAAAAGTGAGCTTGTGATCCATATCACCAGCTCACTTTTTTTTGTGTTAAAATTAATTCCATTTCATGTTTTTTGGGTCTGCCCATTAGCCTGCTAACTGATTTTTTTACACTGTCTCCATTATAAAGAACATTATATATTTCATTTGTTATGGGCATAATAATCTTAATCGTTTTAGCGAGCTTGTAAGTTGATTCTGTGGTTTTTATTCCTTCTACAACCATCCCTATCTCTTTTATTGCATTATTAAGGCTATAACCCTTTCCAATTAATATTCCCGCTCTTCTGTTTCTACTATGCATACTTGTACAAGTAACTATTAAGTCCCCTATTCCGGATAGGCCCCAAAATGTATCAGGATCTGCTCCTAATTCTATACCAAGTTTCGACATTTCATATATTCCTCTTGTCATTAAAGCAGCTTTGGTATTGTCTCCATACCCTAACCCATCAGATATTCCAGCCCCTAATGCAATTATGTTTTTTAATGCCCCTCCAAGTTCTACACCAATTACATCTGGATTTGTATAAACTCTAAAATGTGGACTTGTAAATAAATCTTGTATAAATTCTGCAATATGCTTATCATTAGAAGCTGAAACAACCGTAGTAGGTATCCCTAAGGCAACTTCTTCTGCATGTGATGGCCCTGATAATACACAAAATGGATTGTTAGGGTAGATCTCTTCAACAAGCTCAGAAATCCTCTTTAGAGACTCTGTTTCAATACCTTTTGATACATTAAGTATAATTTGCTTTTGTTTAATTTTATCTCCGATAAAAGTTAAAGTATTTCTCACACCCTGTGTAGGAATTGCAAGTATAATAATTTCTTTATCT
Source organism: uncultured Gudongella sp. (assembly GCA_964604145.1). Taxonomy (GTDB): domain Bacteria; phylum Bacillota; class Clostridia; order Tissierellales; family Tissierellaceae; genus Gudongella. Next base: position 29,420 of record CAZRXS010000001.1, read on the forward strand.
AATATAGCTTCATCTATATCTGTAGTTATATTTATATTGTCATCTAACAAAACTCCTGGTAGATACTTTGTATTTATCCTAACTTTTCTGATTTCATTTGCTTGTTCTTTGTTTCTTAGCCAAACATCTGTTTTAATCCCTTTACTGGCTAATAAGACTGCTAGGGCACTACCCCAACTTCCTCCTCCAATTACACCTACTTTACAATCCAATATTTTCACCTACCAATTCTATTTTCTGTCCTATTTATCAATCTTTTAATGTTATTTTTATGTCTATAAGAGCCTAATAAAAACAATAAAAAATATGTTAACTGAGTATATATGTCAGTAGTCACAATCCCAGAAAACGATAATATAAAATTAACGGCTAAAAAAACAAGTGAGCCCAATGAAACATATCTCGATATAGCTGCGACACTAACACCGATTAAAACACCTATAAGGGTCAACTGAAATTGTAAAACTGCCAAACTTGCTATAGTGGTTGCAATGCCTTTTCCACCTTTAAATCTAAAAAACACGGGCCAGTTATGTCCAATAACTACAAATAAGCTAGCCAATAAGCCACCATAGTATCCATATAAGTATATCCCAACTAGGGCTGCAACAATGCCTTTTAAAAAGTCTAAAGCAAATGTCAATAAACCGAATTTTCGGCCCATCACTCTCATTGCATTAGTTGTACCGGGATTCCCACTTCCAAGTTTTCTTATATCTATTTTTTTAAATACTCTCCCAATTACATATGCAGATGAAAAGCTGCCAATCAAATATGCAAATACAGGAACTAAAAATAGACGCATCATCATTCTCCCTTTTCCCTAAATTCCATTCTTATTGGCGTGCCCACAAATCCAAAATGACCTCGAATCTGATTTTCTAAGTACCTAGCATATGAGAAGTGGACTAATTTTTTTATATTTACAAATATTACAAACTTTGGTGGTCTTACAGAAACCTGTGTTCCATAGTATATCTTAGCCCTCTTACCTTTATCAGAAGGTGGTTGATTCATTAATACAGCTTTATTTAAGATTTCATTCAATACTCCTGTACTTATACGTAAATTATAGTTACTATTTACTATCTTTATCATTTCTAAAAGTTTATTCACTCTTTTTCCAGTTAATGCTGAGATATAAACAATAGGTGCATACATCATAAATCCAAGCGTCTGTCTTACATCTTTTTCAAAACTTAGGTATGTCTTTGTATCCTTTTCTACTAAATCCCATTTATTTATTGCAACAATTATTGCTTTTCCGTTATCGTGTGCGTATCCTGCTATTTTCGTGTCCTGTTCTGTTAGGCCCATTGTTGCATCAATTACCACAACGCATATATCAGACCTGTCTACAGCAGCTAATGTTCTTACCACCGAGTATCTCTCAACTTTTTCATCAATATATCTTTTTCTTCTTAAGCCAGCGGTGTCAACAAATATATACTTATCTTCACCTAATTGGAATTGACTGTCAATTGAATCTCTTGTAGTGCCAGGTATATCAGTTACTATAACTCTTTCCTCTCCTAAAATATAGTTTATAAGGGATGATTTCCCTGAATTTGGCCTACCAATAAATGTTACACGAGCAATATCTTCAGCTTCTTCTGTATCCTTATAATCAGGGAAGTGAGATACCACCGTATCTAACAGGTCTCCTAGTCCCAAAGATTGTTCTGAAGAAATAATCATGGGCTCACCTAAGCCGAGCTCATATAAATTATAAATATCATCAGGTGCGTGCCTGGTATCAATTTTATTTGCTACCAAAATCACATCTTTACCTGATCGTCTTAAAATATTTCCAATCTCAAAATCAGTTGAGGTAAGTCCTTCTATCCCATCTACAACAAATAATATTACATCAGCAGTATCTATAGCAATATCAGCTTGTTTTCTTATATTATACATTATCATATCGTCTTTTTCAGGCTCTAATCCACCAGTATCAATAATTGTAAAATACTTACCCAACCATTCCCCTATGGCGTATACTCTATCTCGTGTTACGCCCGGTTTATCCTCAGTTATGGCAATTCGCTTGCCTGCAATTTTATTAAAGAGTGTAGATTTTCCTACATTAGGTCTTCCAACTATACAAACAATTGGCCTATTCATTACTTTACCACCCCGTATTCTATTATATCAATTAATTTATCTCCATCTACTGGAGATGTATAGATTTTTTTATTTAGAATTTCAGCTGCTTCTTTTACTGATATATCGTCTAAGAATATATCTTCACCATTTTTTAACATAGAATCCGGTATTAGAATACAGTTATAATTATCTAGACTAGATATTTGTTCAATTAAATCTGAACCCGTTATCAAACCAGACACGGTGATAGTTTCCCCAAAGAACTTGTTTTTTATTGGAACAACTTTTATTTCAAGATTTTTATACTTTAACATTATTAACTTTGAAATCTCCTGGATAAAATCAAACGCTAAAGTTCCAGTTGCAAAAATGATTTTATTTGTAAATGATTCTATTTCTTTTTGTTTTTCTAGTCTTTGTACAATTTCAGTTTTAAAAGATCTTAGTAGGCCCACACCATTTTCATATTGTGGAAATTCTTCATATTCATCAAAATCTGGTAAAGGTTCTTTAGAAACACAAAAGAATTCATCGCTTGCAAAGACAAATCTTGTACCTAATTGACTTAAGTATTTGTGTTGCATCCTCTTAATTTGCAAGATCAATTCTTTAGAAAGAGATTTATCAAATACATCAAGTTTTTCTAGGTCTTTTCTATATTTTGTAATTCCAACAGGCACTATCGCAACTGATGCCACTGATGGATATAAGCCTGATAAATCATTTATAGTATTTTCTAGTTCCATTTTATCATTGACATTTGGTACCAAGACTATTTGACAGTTAATTTTAAGATTTGCATTGTGGAATTTTTTTAATATTTCAAATACTTTACCTGCTTTTTTGTTTTTCAACATCTGTACTCTTAACTCAGGATTTGTTGTATGAACTGAAACATTTATTGGACTTAATCTATAGTTTATTATTCTATTTATCTCATCATCACTCATATTTGTTAAAGTTATAAAGTTTCCTTGTAAAAATGAAAGTCTTGAATCATCGTCTTTAAAGTACAATGTATCTCTCATATTAGGAGGTAATTGATCTATAAAACAAAACATACATTTATTCTGGCAAGTTTTTGCCCTATCAATTAATGGATTAGTAAATATTATTCCTAAATCTTCACCATAATTCTTTTCTACTTCTAGTTCCCAGATCTCTCCATTGCTCTTTTCAACTTCAAAAGTTAAATACTCATCAGCAACGAGGTATTTATAATCAATAACATCTTTTATATTTTGTTCATTTATGCTAAGTAAAATATCTCCAGCTTCAATACCCATTTCATCCGCTAGGCTACCTAAGATGATATCTTCGATAATATTTCGTGTTTCTTTTGTATTTTTAATTTCCATAATTACCACCCAAGTTTATAAATATATTGGCCTACAGCTTTCTGTAGGCCATAAATTGTTAATTAATACAGAGGAAACTTTTTACAAAGTTCATGTACTTTTGTCTTGATTTTTTCTTTATCAGTATCTTCTCTTAATGCTTGTGACATTAGCGATACAATTAACTTCATTTCAGATTCTCCCATGCCCCTAGTTGTCATAGCAGCTGTACCTACGCGAACACCACTAGTTACAAAAGGGCTTTCTGGCTCATTTGGAATGGTGTTTTTATTTGTCGCTATACCTACATCATTTAACATTTTTTCTGCAACTTTTCCTGTTAGTCCCTTGTTTCTAACATCTATTAAAATTAAATGAGTATCGGTACCACCTGAAACCAATCTAAATCCTTCATCAAGAAGTGCACTAGCCATTGTCTTTGTATTGTCGATTACTGATTTCTGATATACTTTAAAATCATCTTGCAAAGCTTCTCCAAATGCAACAGCTTTTGCTGCTATTACATGCATTAATGGTCCACCTTGTATTCCAGGGAATATTGCTTTATCGATTTTTTTAGCATATTCTGCTTTGCAAAGTATAGCTCCACCTCTTGGACCACGAAGCGTTTTGTGTGTTGTTGTTGTTACAAAATCAGCATATGGCACTGGGTTTTGATGCAAATTAGCAGCTATCAAACCTGCAATATGGGCCATATCAACCATCAAATATGCTCCTACTTTATCTGCGATTTCTCTAAATTTTTTAAAATCTATTTCTCTTGGATATGCACTTGCTCCTGCTACTATCATTTTAGGCTTTTCTCTTTTTGCAATTTCCATTACTTTATCATAATCTATTGTTTCAGTCTTATAATCTACTCCATAATCTACAAAATTATAATAAGATCCCGAAATATTGACAGGGCTTCCGTGAGTAAGATGACCACCTTCAGAAAGTCTCATACCTAGAACTTTATCTCCAGGCCTTAAGAATGCAAAATATACAGCTAAATTAGCATTTGATCCTGAGTGAGGCTGAACATTAGCATGGTCTGCACCAAATATTTTTTTTAATCTTTCTATAGCAAGTTCTTCAACTAAATCTACAACTTCACAACCACCATAATATCTCTTATTGGGATAGCCTTCTGCATACTTATTTGTTAATTGACTTCCCATTGCCTCCATTACTCCCTCTGAAACAAAGTTTTCAGATGCTATTAGTTCAATATGTTGATTTTGCCTATCGATCTCTCTTTGAATTATATCCATTACTTTAGGATCTGCAAAAGCTAACTTTCTAAAATCCATTCTTTATCTCCTTTCAAATTTAGTGATTATAAGATATCTAGCATTATCTCTTTATCACTTAAGTTATTTTGTATACTTTAACATCACTTGTATCAACTTTTCAAGATCTTCTTCAGTACTATTAGGGGAATCTGAAATGCAGTTTTTCATATAGTTTTCTAGCACTATTCCACCTACACTATTTAATGCACTTCTTGCTGCAGATATCTGTATTAAAATATCCCCACAATACTTCTTCTCTTGAATCATCCTTTGAATGCCTTTTATTTGTCCCTCTATTTTCCTTAACCTTATTAGTGTATTGTCATTATCTATCACAACAATTCCTCCCTACAATTTTCTTGTCATAACAATAACACTTTCATCTTTTTTAGCGAATTTTCTATCTATAATTCTTACTACAAAAAATGATATTGCAAGGAAAATTATTCCCATACCAAAACTTAATAACTCATAATTTGTAGTGTTCATATTTTCAAATACCAAATTTCCGATAACAATTCCTATTATGAGAAAAATAAAAGGTATAGAATATATTATTGTTATATACTTCATTACACTCTTTTTTATAGCTTTTAGTTCTACAAAGTCTCCTGGTTTTGCGTCGATATTGTTCTTTAAAGTAAGGTAATGCGGTTTCACTTCACAAGAACTTGCACACGACTGGCAAGAACCGCAACCAGATGGACGTCTTACTTCTAGTTCTACTTTATTATTTTCAATTTCTCTTGTAACTATTCCTATTTGATCCATAATAATTTTCCTCCTATTTAATCAAATCTTTTACTACCTCAGAAGATATTATAAGCCCTACAACTGGTGGGACAAATGATACGCTAGCAGGTATTAATTTCTTATTTGACCTATCCATTAAACTAGTTTTTATGGGTTCTTCTTGTGAATAAACAACTTTTAAATTAGAAATGCCAATTTTTCTTAATTCATGTCGCATTATTCTTGCCAGAGGGCATATTTTAGTTTTATATATATCTGAAACTAAAAAATCAGTAGGGTTTAATTTGTTGCCTGCTCCCATAGAACTTATTATAGGTATACCCAATTTCTTTGCGTTTTTAACTAGTTCAATCTTGGAAGAAACCATATCGACTGCATCAATAATGTAATCATAATCCTCATAGCAGAACCTATCACTGGTATGGTATGAATATTTGAGATTACAAGACACTATTTTAATATCAGGATTAATTTCTATTAGTCTATTTTTCATAGCTTCAACCTTAGAAATACCAATTGTCTTTGAAGTTGCATGGACTTGTCTATTGATATTTGTAACATCTATTATATCATAATCTACTAAAACAAGTTTGCCTACCCCAGACCTGGTTAAGCTTTCTGCAGCATAGGAGCCAACTCCTCCAATTCCAAATACAGCAACACAAGAATCTGCAAGCTTTTGAATTGCATCTTTCCCTAAAAGCAATTCACTTCTATGCAGCCAATTATTCATTGTCTAAATCTACCTTTATATGTATCTCAGATAATTGTTTATCTGAGACCATTGTAGGTGAATTAGTCATTAGGCAAGTAGCAGATTGAGTTTTAGGGAAAGCAATAACATCTCTAATATTAGTATTCCCAGTAAATAGCATTACAAGTCTATCTAATCCAAATGCAATACCACCATGAGGAGGTGTTCCGTATTTAAATGCTTCAAGTAGAAAGCCAAACTTATCTAAACTCTCTTCTTCCGATAAGCCTAAAGTTTTGAACATTTTTTTCTGCAAATCTGAATTGCTAATCCTAATACTTCCACCACCCATTTCATCGCCATTTATTACTAAGTCATAAGCTTTTGCTCTGACCTTTTCTGGATAGGCTTCCAATAGGTTAATATCCTCATCAACTGGATGTGTAAATGGATGATGTTTTGCGACATATCTATTTTCTTCAGAGTCATACTCAAAAAGAGGAAATTCTGTTATCCAAAGTATTTCATATTTATCATCATTTATTAGATTTAGTTTTTTAGCAAGTTCATTTCTTAAATTACCAAGACTGCTGCTTACAATTTCAAAAGTATCTGCAACAATTACTATTGTATCTCCAGCTTTAGCATTCATATTTATTAACAAATTGTCTAACTCTAATTCGCTTAAAAATTTAGCAATTGGCGAAGTCACACCTTCTTCGTTTACTTTAATCCAAGCAAGACCTTTGGCACCATAAGTTTTTACATAATCTTCAAGCTTAGATAAGTCTTTTCTAGTTAAATTTTCGGAACCACCTTTTATATTAATCCCTTTTACTACTCCGCCATTTTTAATTGTAGTTGAAAAAACTTTAAATTCACTCATCTTTACTATTTCGGAAATATCTTTAAGTTCTAAAGCAAATCTTAAATCCGGTTTATCCACACCATATTTTTCTATTGCTTCATTATAAGACATTCTTTTTAAAGGCAGAGCTATATCTATTCCCTTTAACTCTTTAAATAGCTTAGCAATTAGTTTTTCATTTATAGATAATACATCCTCAACATCTACAAAGCTCATTTCAATATCAATCTGTGTGAATTCTGGCTGCCTATTAGACCTTAGATCTTCATCTCTAAAGCACCTTACTATCTGATAGTACCTGTCCATCCCAGACACCATTAAAAGCTGCTTAAGCAACTGTGGTGATTGTGGTAAAGCATAAAACAGTCCTTTGTTTACCCTGCTTGGTACAAGATAATCTCTGGCACCTTCTGGTGTAGGTTTTGTTAATACAGGTGTTTCAATTTCAATAAAATTATTATCATTGAAAAAGTCACGGACTATTTTTGAAAGCCTAGCTCTCGTTTTTAAATTATTTTGCATCTCTGGTTTTCTCAAATCTAAATAACGATATTTTAATCTCATTGCTTCACTGACATTATCATCATCTTTTATATAGATAGGTGGAGTTTCGGCCTCATCTAATATTAATAATTCATCTGCTAAAATTTCTATATCACCAGTTGCAATATTTGGATTCTTGGATTGTCTTTCTCTAACCTTACCTTTTATTGCTATAACATACTCTGGTCTTAAAGTCTCTGCTTTTTTAATTATATGTTCTGAACTGGTTTCATCAAAAACTATTTGGGTAATTCCACTTGTATCTCGTAAATCTATAAATATAAGCCCTCCTAAATTTCTTTCACGCTGGACCCAACCCATTAAAACAACCTCTTGACCTTTATTTTTTATGCTTAATTCGCCACACATATTAGTTCTTCTTAAACTTCCCATTTTATCACTCATCTTTATCCCCCTTGAATAAAATAAAAAACCTCTCATTGCTGATTTTCAGGAACGAAAGGATATCTCTTTTCAATCTTATCTATCTCCTGATTCTTTTTCCATACTTGAAAATCTAATTTATTAGTATAGTCCTCTAGGTTTTTATAATTAGGCAATCTATGCAATTTATCTAGGTCTTTATTGTATATTTTACTTACTGCTCCCATTCCAACTCCAATATCGTTTCTTTTTCTTCCATAATAGAAATATTATAAATGCAAATACTATCTTTAGATGAATAGCCTACATTTTAAAAATTTCCTAAAGTGTTTTTTTGTCGATATAAATAACAAGGATCAAGCTTCATATTATAAAAGGCATGTGCAAGTTCATAAATTTCGTGCTCACTTAAAATGTTGTCCTTATTTATAATCCATATCATCTTAATTACATATCCCTCAGGAAAGGATTTGTCATTTTTTCTTTTTTTAGTGTACTTACCCCTCCATGCCCGGGGTATATAATAGTGTTATCTGGTAGTTGTAATAATTTATTTTTAATGCTAGCCATTAAGCTATCATAATCCCCGCCGAATAAATCAGTTCTACCGATAGAGCCCTCAAATAAAGTATCCCCCGTAATTAAGATTCCTGGGTAATATAAGCATATACCACCTTCAGTATGTCCAGGGGTGTGAATTACCTTTAAATACTTATCGCCAAATTCAATTTTATCTCCATCTTTTAAAAGAGTATCTGCTTCGAAACTAATGGCACCCATTGCCATATTCCCAGAAAGGTTTAAAGCATGGTTCTTTACCATTTCAAGATCATCTTTATGAATCATAACTGGAATATTAAAATGTTTTTTAATTGAGATTACTGCCCCTATATGGTCAGCATGACCATGGGTGAGGACAATATATTTCGCATTTAATTGGTTATTATTTATTTCTTCTATTATTGATTTAAAATCTCCACCTGGATCTACAATTATAGCTTCTTTCTTTTCATCTTCAGTATATACTAAATAGCAATTAGCAGCATAGATACCTGCAATTATTCTCTTTATTTTCATCTTTATCCCCCTAAAATAGCTTCTTACTATCCAATAAAATAGTAACTGGCCCATCATTTATATACTCAACTTCCATATTAGCTCCAAAGTCTCCAGTTTGGGCATCAATGCCTATTTCCTTAATTTTATCTACAAAAATATTATAATATTCTTTTCCCATATTCGGATCAGCTGAATCTGAAAAACTAGGCCGTTTACCTTTTCGCATATCTCCATAAAGAGTAAACTGAGGTATAATTAATACTTGACCATCAATATCCAATACTGACAGATTCATTTTATTATTATTATCCTCGAATATTCTTAAACCTAAAACTTTATTTGCCAAATAGCTTATATCAGAAGGGCTATCTGATTTTCCTACTCCTAAATAAACTAAAAGACCTTTTTCAATCTTTCCTATTGTTATATCATTAACACTAACGCTAGCCTTTTTTACTCTTTGAACCACAGCACGCATCCCTAACCTCCTAAACAGTAACTCTATATGCATCAAATATATTGCCAATCTTTTTAATTTTTTTCATCAAGTCATCTAATTGTTCTTTGTCATTAATTTCTAAAGTCATTTTGATTAGTACCATTTTATCTTTTCCTGTTTTAGCATTTAAGGAAACTAGTCCTATATCTGCATCGTTTATCTTTAAAGCAAGTTCTGCAAGTAATCCTGGCCTATCTAAGCCTCTTACCTCAACCTCAGTCTGATAAGATGATTTCTTTTCTATATCCCATTCTACATCAATCAACCTTTCTTCCGTTCCTCGATCAACTAATAAATTTGGACAATCAGCTCTATGGATAGACACCCCTTTTCCTCTTGTAATAAAACCAACTATCTCATCACCTGGAACAGGATTACAGCACTTTGAAAACCTTATTTTTATGTTATCAATGCCCTTAACCTTAATGCCATGTGTATTTTTAGGTTTAGATTTTTTTATAGTTTTCTGTATATTTTGATTAATTAATTCTTTTTCATCAGGTTTAAAGTGTTCACTATAAAGTTCTTTTAGTTTATTTAGAACCTGGTTTATAGTAATACTTCCATGGCCAACTGAAGCATATAAATCTTCTACTGAATTTATAGAAACTTTAGTAGCTATATTCTTAAGCCAATCTTCTCTTATAATCTCTGAAGGTTTGTAACCTAATCTTTTAATTTCTTTCTCTAAGCTCTCTTTACCTCTTTGTATATTGTTATCTCTTTCTTTTAGTTTGAAAAACTGTCTAATCTTTGTTTTTGCTTGATTGCTTTTAACTATTTTCAACCAGTCACGACTTGGACCAGTAGAATTAGCGCTAGTTATAATTTCAACAATATTCCCATTCTTTAATATATAATTGAGCGGGACTATTCTGTTATCTACTTTAGCCCCTACGCATTTATTTCCAACATCTGTATGAACCCTATATGCAAAATCTATGGGTGTTGAGCCATCAGGTAAGTTGATTACATCTCCTCTTGGTGTAAATACAAATACTTCATCAGTAAAAAAGTCAATTTTCAAGGCTTCCATAAATTCTTTTGGGTCCTTCATATCATTTTGCCACTCCATAAGCTGCCTTAGCCAAGTTAATTTATTGTCAAAGTTTGATGTTTTAGAATAGCCCTCTTTATATTTCCAATGAGCAGCAATTCCGTATTCAGCAGTTTTATGCATGTCATAAGTTCTAATCTGGACTTCAAAGATTTCCCCTTTATTTCCCATAACCGTGGTATGAAGCGACTGATACATATTTGCTTTTGGCATAGCCACATAATCTTTAAATCTACCAGGCAGTGGTTTCCATAAGGTATGGACTATGCCCAATGCTCCATAACAGTCTTTGATATTATCTACTAATATTCTTACAGCAGTTAGATCATAAATTTGATCAAAGGCTTTTCCTTGATACATCATCTTTTTATATATACTATAAAAATTTTTAGGTCTCCCACTTATCTCAGATTTTATTCCCATTTCATCTAGCTTTTCGTACAAAGTAGAAATTATCTCTTTTATATACGTTTCTCTTTCTAATCTTCTCTTTGAAACTTTCTCAACTAGATCGTAATAATTATCTGGATCAAGGTATCTTAACGACAAATCTTCAAGTTCCCATTTAATCTTAGATATACCAAGTCTATGAGCAATAGGAGCATAAATTTCTATTGTTTCAAGTGCTTTTTCTTTCTTTTTTTCATCAGTCATATACTCTAAGGTTCTCATATTGTGAAGTCTATCTGCTAATTTAACAATTACAACTCTTATGTCCTTTGCCATAGCTATAACCATTTTTCTTAAATTTTCAGCTTGATTTTCTTGTTTAGTTTTATACTGTAATTTTTTAAGTTTTGTAACACCATCAACTAAATCAGCTATTTCTTCTCCAAATTCTTCTTTTATAGTTTCATAAGTTATATTAGTATCTTCAATAACATCATGCAAGAGCCCAGCTATTATAGTTGCTGTGTCCATATTTAAATCAGCAAGAAGAAGAGCTACTTGAAAGGGATGAACAAAATATTTTTCACCCGAGTTTCTAACTTGTGTTGCATGCGCAGACTCAGCAAAATTATATGCTTTAACTATTAATTGCATATCTGCTTGTGGATTATATTGTTCAATTCTTAATAATAAGTTTTCTAACATATTTACACCTTCTTGTCAGTGCTTGAGGAGTCTATAATCATTTATTATGAATTGTATCGTTTTATTACCCATATATTCGTTTATTGAAGGAAAAAACAGTATATCCATTCTAATATTGTTATCAAGTCCAGCAAATAAATTATCTTTTTCGTACTTGCCATAGAGCATTTCTATATTTAATACCCATTTTTCTATATCTCTAAATAATATGGCCTCTTTGTTTATACCATCGTCTTTATCAAATATTAGTTTTAAAACATTTTTATTTTTACCTAATATACTTGCCTTTTTTATATTAACATTTTTATCTCCAAATATCGGTCTAGGATTTCCTTTACCATAAGGTTCTAGCCTTCCAACTTCTCTAATAAAACTTTCATTTATACTCTCTACGGGGTATGGCATATCTATATATATCTTTGGAAGCAAGTCATTATCTGTTAGGCTGCAATTTTCATTCAACTGTTTTCTTAATTCTCCTATATTTTCTTCTAAAAGACTCATTCCAGCTGCTAGAGAATGTCCCCCATAGCTTGTTAAAAGATCAGCACAATTTGTAAGTTCTTCGTACATATTATATCCTTCGATTGATCTAGCAGAACCTTTAGCACCCTCTAAAACCCTAGTTAAAACTATAGTAGGTTTATTATACTTCTCTTTTACCCTTCCTGCAATAATTCCTGCTATACTTTCATGTAAATCAGGATAAAAGACCACTATTACCTTATCTTTTATATATTGTGACTCAATTATTTTATCAATCTTTTCTACTCCATCTAAAGTGAGTTTTTTCCTCTCTTCATTTAAAGTTTTTAAATCTTCAGCAATTTGAGTTGCCTTAATCGAATCTTCTTCTAATAATAAAGATAGACCTAATATTGCACTATCCAATCTCCCTGATGCATTAAAGCTAGGACCTAATATAAAGCCTATATGATAAACTCCAATATCTTTATCATAAAGTCCAGTTGTATCCATTAGAGCATTTAGACCAATATTCTTAGTTTTTTGAAGTCTCTTAAGTCCTTCTACTACTATTGTTCTGTTTTCTCCAACTAAATCCACCACATCACATATAGTTGCAAGTGCAACAAATTCTAGTAAATCTACTTCATTAAAACTGGATTTATACTCTAGCAAAAGATTCTGAGCCAGTTTAAAAGCTACAGCTGCTCCACAAAGATTTTTAAAGGGATATTTGCAAGTTTTTTTCTTTGGATTTATAATTGCATCTGCTTCTGGTAGTAAATATTTTAATTTGCCTTTAACTCTAGTGTGGGGAATATCGTGATGATCTGTTACAATTACGGTCATATCCATATTCTTAGCAATTTTAATAGGTTCAAATGCAGATATTCCATTATCACATGTAATAATAGTGTCAATACCTTGTGCCTTTGCATTTAAAACTATGTGCTTATTGATACCATAACCATCTAAAACTCTATCTGGTATAACATAGTCTACATCAGCACCTATGTTATTTAATACTGTATATAAAATATAAACCGACATTATTCCATCAACATCAAAATCCCCAACAATTCTTATTTTTAATTTTCTTTCCACTCTGTTTTTAATAATATTTGTAGCAGCATTTAAATCATCTAATAAATTTGGAGAATGCATTTTAGTAATATCAGGGTTTAAAAACTCATTTATTTCGCTATTATTATATAGATCCCTATTAATTAACAGCTTAGCTAATACTTTGGAAATACTATTCTCTGTTGCAATTTTGTTGATATTTTCTTTTCTATTTTTAATAAACCAGTTAGTCAAATAATCACTCCATTTATAAAGGATATAAAAAAGGTAAAACCTAGATATTATCTAAATTCTACCATTTTATAAGCTTAATTGCTAGAAAAACTATCTTTTTCAGATTCATCTTTACCCTTGCTTGAATTTCTTGAATAAAGTAAGCTTAACTGAGTTTCTTTATCTGCAAGTTTTAATTCTAATTCTTCAAGCTTATTCTGAAGAGCTGCATTTCTAGTCTTTAATTCTTTAATATCTTTTTTTAGAGACACTTGTCTAATAAATCCAAATAAACTAGCCACTAAAGCGCCTAATAAAACACAAATAAAAATGACTATTGCTTGAGATAGCATTATTTCCGTAAATATAAAGTCAATCGCTACTACTTCACTATTACTTAGCGCAAATATTCCTATTATGACAGCTAGTATAAGTATAATTACAAAACCCTTTTGCATTATATTCCCCCCAAGCTCTTTTAATTAGTTTTACCCCTTTTAAGGCCAAACCACACAGGAGTAGCAATAAATAACGAAGAATAAGTTCCAGCAATCATGCCTAAAAGAAGTGGTAAAGCTAAAACTTTAACATCTTCTACACCTAATAAATATAGTGAAGATACAGCAATTACAGTAGTAAGACTTGTATTAATGGTCCTTCTTAAGCTTAGTGCAACACTACCATCAATAATATTTTCTAGAGTTGCCCTTTGATTTAATTTTAGTTCTTCTCTTATTCTATCAAAAATTACTATAGTATCGTTTATTGAATATCCCACAATAGTAAGTATTGCCGCAATGAAAGAACTGTTAACAGGCAACTGAAGTATTGAATATATCGCAAGTGTAACCAACACGTCATGAATCAGTGCGACTATTGCAGCTAGACCAAATTTAAACTGGAATCTAAATGATATATATGCAAGCATTAATCCTGCTGCAATTAAAATAGACAAAATAGCTCTAGCTTGAATTTCCTGTCCCATAAGCGGCCCAAATTTTTGTGTTTGAAAATTATTATCATCCATATTATGTTTTAAAACAAAACTTTCTACGATACTTGAAATATCATCATTTGATAAATCTAATGTGCTTTTTATTATTAATTCATTTTTATTAGATCCTGCATGGATTATGCTCGCATCGTTGTCAAATGGATCTATAATTTTTCTTGCCTCTTCTACTTCGACAAACTCTCCAATATTTAATTGTATTAGTGTTCCTCCTGTAAAGTCAATTCCATAGTTTAATCCTTTTACAAAAAACATCAATAGACCAAGAACAATAATTACAATCGATAGGAGGTAAGTGTATTTTTTATTTTTTATTACTTTCATAGTTAGTCCTCCTCCTAAGCACCATATAGTTTAGTATTTTTGCCACCTGTCAAGTTAGCCATTAAAACTAATACATATTTTGTAAAGAAAACAGCGGTCAATACTGAAGCTAGAATACCAATTATTAAAGTTACTCCAAATCCTTTTATGGGCCCAATTCCAAAGTTATATAATACTACACCTGCAATTAAAGTGGTTATATTCGCGTCCATAATTGATGTTAGTGCTCTTTTAAAGCCTCTGTCAATTGATACTCTTAAGGTTTTACCAGCCTTTAGTTCTTCTCTTATTCTTTCGTATATAAGCACATTTGCATCAACTGCCATGCCTATGGAAAGAACTAATCCTGCTATACCTGGCAAAGTCAATTTTACATTTATCCCAATCATTACACTAACTACTAATAAAACATACACAGCAAGTGCCATAGAAGCAACAATTCCTGGTATTTTATAAACCAGTATCATAAATAAAAATATTAATCCAAGTGCAACAGCTCCTGCTAAAATACTTCTATCATAAGCTTCTAATCCTAAGGTAGGACCTATTACTGAGGTTTGTAACTCAATCATCTCTACAGGCAATGCTCCTGCTCTTATTAGCGTAGTTAAGTTGTTTGCTTCTTCTAACTGAAATTTGCCAGAGATTACTGGTCTTCCATCAGCGATAGGCTCTCTAACAACAGGGCTTGAGATTACTTCACCATCTAAAACAATATACATTATTCTATCTACTGGTTCTGTTCTTTGTGATAATTCAGTAGTAGCATTAAAAAAAGATGTAGCTCCTTCATCATTTAAAACCAAAGAAACAACAGGCTCTTCTATTCCAATCTCGTTTTTTTGGAAAATCACCTTAGTATCAACAACATTCTTTCCCGTTATAACTACCTCTCCTTCAGGAGTTACAAATTGTAGTAACGCTGTTTTACCAATTAATTCGATTGCCTCTTGAGGATCACTCAAACCAGCTAACTCTATCCTAATTCTCTTATCACCTTCTATTGCAATATTAGGTTCTGAAACTCCTAACCCATCGACTCTTTTAGAAATTATTGCTTTTGTTTCTTCCATCATTTGTTTTAATTCGCTACCACTAGCATTTGTGTTTGCTTCTAATACTACATAAACACCACCTGCTAAATCAAGACCTAATTGGACAGAATCTTTGGCATTTTGGTATTTGGTTCCGCCAATTTCTATTCCATTAACACCAAAATAGCTAACTCCAAGTAAAACTGCCACTATTAAGAGCAATATTATTATACTTTTACTCTTCATCTTCTACCTCCTTGTATAATGCGTTTTGAAGCACCTTTTAAGCGCCTTAAGCATAAATTTTTTATTAAATTTAATCCATAATATATCTTAGCTAAATTGTCTCAAATAAAAAGCAGTGGATAAACCACTACCCTATTGTTGAAAAATTTATAATGTAGATATTATAACATATACAAGTAAAATAACAAACAAAATTTAAATAGTGCAAGTAAGAAAACTCCATTTTAGGAGTTTTCTATTAACTCTAGATGTTTTTAGCTCCGCCTTGAACAATGGAGCCTACAGACCATCTAGTAAGTTCCAATTTTGTTTTAGCACTACCACTTTCAATAGTTAATACATCATCCTTGACAACTATTATCTTCCCGTAAATGCCACCAATTGTTACTACTTCATCTCCTACTTTTAAGCTGCCTCTCATTTCTTTAATTTCTTTTTCCTTTTTTCTTTGAGGCCTTATAGCGAAAAAGTAAAAAATCGCTAATAAACCTATGGGAAGAATAAACGCTTGTAAATTCTCCATTAAACAATCACTCCTTTTCTATTGTATATTATACAACATTTTTAAAAAAAAACACCCTTAATATTGAAGATAACCATAATTTTTATAAAATGTTTCTTTATATTCTAATAAATTATCGTTTTTTATAGCATTTCTGATGTTTTCCATCGTCTTAATTAAAAATCTCAGGTTATGAATTGTAGTAAGTCTCAATCCTAATATCTCATTTACGTTAAACAAATGCCTAATATATGCTTTTGAATAATTTCTACAAGCATAACAATCACATTCCGAATCTAAAGGCGAAAAATCTTTTTCATACTTAGCATTCTTAATTACCACCCTCCCTTTTGATGTCATAACAGTACCATTCCTTGCAATTCTCGTAGGAAGTACACAATCAGCCATATCTATGCCTCTAATTATTGATTCGAAAAGATAATCAGGACTGCCAACACCCATAAGGTATCTTGGTTCATCTTTAGGCAATAGTGGTGTTGTATAGTCTAATACCTCGCACATTAACTCCATAGGTTCTCCTACGCTTAGGCCCCCTATAGCATAACCACTAAATCCTATGTTTATTAAATTATTTGCGCTTTCTTCTCTTAAATCCCTATACATTCCACCTTGAACAATGCCAAATAAAGCTTGTTTGCTCCAACCCTTATGATATTCCTTACATCTTTTCGCCCATCTAGTAGTTCTTTCCATAGATTTTTTTGTATATTCATATTCTGCAGGGTATGAAACACATTCATCAAAACACATCATAATATCGGAACCGAGTGAATTTTGTATCTGTATTGATTTTTCAGGACTTATAAAGTGCTTTGAACCATCTATATGAGATCTAAATTCTACTCCTTCTTCTTTTATAGTCCGCAAGTCTCCTAAAGAAAAGACTTGAAACCCACCGCTGTCAGTAAGAATAGGTCCATTCCAATTCATAAACTTATGCAGTCCACCTGCTTGTTCCACTAGTTTATGGCCAGGTCTTAAGTATAAGTGATAAGTGTTGGATAGGATAATTTGCGCTCCCAATTCTTTAACTTCCTCAGGAGTCATTGCCTTTACAGTGGCTTTAGTTCCTACAGGCATAAAAATAGGCGTATCAATTTGTCCATGAGGTGTTGTTAATCTGCCCAATCTAGCTTTTGTATCTGATGATTCCTTAATTAACTCATATTTTATTGCCATCAATTCCTCCTATTTCACTTTATAAACATAGAATCTCCAAAGCTAAAAAATCTATAATTTCTATCAATTGCTTCATTATATGCTCGTATAATAAATTCTTTTGATGATAGTGCACTGACTAACATCAGTAAAGTTGATTCAGGTAAATGAAAATTAGTAATTAATGCATCTACAATTTTAAATTTATAACCTGGATAAATAAAGATATCAGTCCATCCTGAACTATCTTTTACTAATCCATCCTCATCTGCAATTGTTTCTAGTGTCCTTGTGGTAGTTGTTCCCACGCAAATAATTCTGCCACCTTGTTTTTTTACTTTATTAATTTTATCAGCAGATTCTTTACTTAAACTATAAAATTCTGAGTGCATAGTATGATTTTCCACATTATCGACTTTAACTGGCCTAAATGTTCCCAAACCGACATGTAATGTAAGATCTATGATTTTGACACCCTTTTCTTCAATTTTTTTTAAGAGCTCTTTATCAAAATGAAGCCCTGCAGTTGGAGCGGCGGCAGATCCCATAACTCTTGAATAGACAGTTTGATATCTCTCTTTATCTTCAAGTTTTTCAGTTATATAAGGGGGTAAGGGCATTTCTCCAAGTTTATCCAATATCTCCATAAATATACCATCGTACTTAAACTCTATAAATCGTGTTCCATCTTCACTTATTTTTCTTACTTTAGCATTTAATAACCCACTACCAAATTCTATCCTTGCGCCTTCTTTCATTTTTTTACCAGGTCTTACTAGGCACTCCCAGTTGTCTCCTTTTACTTGTTTTAATAAAAGCACCTCTATCTTTTCTTCTTTATTTATTCTATTCCCAAATAATCTCGCTGGGATAACTCTTGAATCATTTATTATTATTGCATCATTTGGATCTAGTTCTTCAACAATTTCAGAAAAATTTTTGTGAATTATAGTGTTTTTTTGCCTATCTAAAACTAAAAGTTTTGAACTTGTCCTGTTCTCTATTGGTTTTTGTGCAATTAATTTTTTGGGTAATTCATATTTAAAATCCTCTGTTCGCATTTTCTACTTCCTTATCAATTTGTTTTTGTTATATCAACATCTGAATAATAAAACTTTAAAATATCAATATAATTGTGTCCTTGCTTAGCCATTTCTATAGCACCATATTGGCTCATTCCAACACCATGTCCATATCCTCTTCCAGATATTGTTATATTATTAAAATTAGCTGAACTGGTCTCTACTTTTCTAATTTCCTTATCTTTACCAATAATATTATAACTAGTATTGTTTTTAAATAATGCTTTTTTGTTACTAAGTATTTGAATATCATTTATAGGATAGACATTGTTTCTATCTTTAACATAGATAACATTGTTATATGTGGGATTTAAATCTTCTATCTTAAATAAGGTACTCTTTATATTATTTGTCCCCATTAAACTCCTAAACTTATCCCCTGTTATAACAATTCTTTCATTATTTTTATTAATACACAGTTCTTTTACCCTGCCAGATATATGGGTGTCTAGAATCCTTATATCATTTATTTCCCTAATTTTATAGCCATTTTGATTTAAGGAAGCACAAAGTGCATCCTTGCTAATTTCTATACTCCAGGAACTATTTTTTGAATTTAAAGAATAAGGGTCTTCTTTTTCTCTAAGATAATAGAGTTTATTCCCCCAAATATTCTCGCTGCTATCTAAAAATCCACCGGAAGAAGAATGGAAAACCGTATTGGCAATTGAACCATCATATTTAACAACCATAGCTCTTGTTTGTTCAATAGCTTCATTAGTATAAGCATTCTCATCAGAAAACCCACCATAAACTTGACAATGCGTAGTATCACATAAATTATAACCCTCTCTAGAATGTTTAGACAAGGAAGAATATGCATAGCTTCTAGCAGCTACTGCTTGCGCCTTTAATGCTTCACTTGGACTTGAAGATGGTATCTCTCTTGGCACTACTCCCTTAAGATACTGTTCAATATCTATATAGTTTATAGTTTTTAAACCCATATTGTCATCTATAAAAGTAATAAATCCTCTGTATTCTCTTTCTGCAACTTTAATATTAGATTCATAAGCTAATTTTGGACCAATTAATACACTTCCATTAGAAGGAATGGATGTTATATATTGATTTTCTGAATCATATATATCTATCTTGTTATTTACTCCAAATGTTTTCCCTATATATATCTTATATCCCTCAAATACAATAAGTTCAGCTTCTAAGTCATCTTTTTGAAATAGGGCCAAATTAGTATCGCATGAGATGTCTAGTTTTTCAAATATTTCATAGGTTTTGCCTATTTTAACATTAATAAAAATAGGATCTGATACAGCTAAGACTTTATTTGGAATAATCAATATCAAGAATAAAAATAGCATAAATTTCTTCATGTTATAAGTCCCTCACTTTCTATCCTTATTAGTATAGGGTATATTAAAATGTTTATATGCTTTTTCATTAACCATTCTGCCCCTAGGTGTTCTGTTTAAAAACCCCATTTGAAGTAAAAAAGGTTCATATACATCTTCTATTGTAGTTCTTTCTTCTCCTGTTGCTGCAGCTATTGTATCGACGCCTACCGGCCCACCTCTGAAATTTTCAATCATAGTTAAGATAAGTTTTCTATCTGTTGCATCTAAGCCTAGCTCGTCTACTTCCAATATTTTTAGGCCCTTTTTTGCAATATTCTCAGTAATTATACCATCTTCAATAACTTGGGCATAATCTCTTACTCTCTTTAGGAGTCTATTTGCAATTCTAGGAGTGCCTCTAGATCGTTTTGCTATTTCATAAGCTCCCATTGATTCAATCTCTACGTTTAATATCCTTGCAGATCTTGTAACTATTTTAGTTAAACTGTCTATATCATATAAATCTAAGTTTAACATAACTCCAAATCTATCCCTTAGTGGGGATGTCAATAATCCAGCTCTTGTTGTTGCACCTATTAGAGTAAATCTTGATAAATCAAGCCTTACCGATCTAGCAGAAGGACCTTTCCCAATAATTATATCTAGTGCAAAATCCTCCATAGCAGGATAGAGTACTTCTTCTACAGTTCGATTTATTCGATGTATTTCATCGATAAAAAGAACATCATCGTCAGATAAATTAGTCAATATACTCGCTAAATCTCCAGCCCTTTCTATTGCTGGTCCTGAAGTTACTCTTATATTAACTCCCAACTCGTTTGCAATAATATTTGCTAGGGTAGTTTTCCCAAGTCCTGGAGGCCCAAATAAAAGCACATGATCTAATGATTCACTTCGCCCCTTAGCAGCTTGAATAAATATTTTAAGTTTTTCTTTTACCTTTTCTTGACCAATGTATTCAGTAAGCCATTTTGGGCGAAGTGTGGCTTCGTTTTCGAATTCATCATTGTTTAATTGTCTTGCTACAATTCTATCTTTAAAATCTTCCATTAGCTTTCCCCTTTATTTTGAGAGTTTTACTAGGCCTAATTTTATTATTTGCTCTACACTTGAATCTTCCAAATTGCTCCCTATAAACGCTCTTTCAACTTCGTACCTGCCATATCCCAAAGATATTAAAGCTAATAAAGCTTCTTCATAATCATTTGATAGTCCTTCTGTCTTATTATTGTGTATGTTAAACACGCCTTCAACTTTATCTTTAAGTTCTAATATCATTCGCTCAGCAGTTTTTTTACCTACACCTGGACTTTTACACAAGGTTAAGATATCCTTTATAGCTATAGCTTCAGAAATTTGAAATGGTCTTAGGGCAGATAATATGCCACAAGCTACTTTTGGTCCTATTTTAGACACATTTAATAAGAGTTTAAACATATTAACTTCATCTTCATTATCAAAGCCATATAAAAACAAACCATCTTCCCTTACAATTAAATTTGTATATATGTAACTTTTATTATCTTCTTTGGATAAGCTAGATAAAGTAAAAGTAGAAGTATTAATCTTATAACCTATCCCGTTATTTTCTAAATAAAAAAAATCATTCCCTAAATATGTAACCTTTCCAATTATATAATCAATCATATATCTCACCTTATCTCATTTTAAATAAATTTTTAAATTTTAAAGAACTTCCGTGGCAAATTGCAACTGCTAAAGCATCTGCTGCATCATCTGGTTTTGGTATTTCTTTTAAATTAAGTAAAAGCTTTACCATTTCTTGGACTTGGTGTTTTTCAGCTCTCCCGTAACCAACCACAGCTTGTTTAATTTGGAGTGGAGTATATTCATATACTCCAAGCTCTAGCATTTGAGCTGTAAGCACTTGAACACCTCTCGCATGACCAACCATAATTGCGGTCTTTGTATTCTTATTGAAGAAGAGTTCCTCAATAGCCAAATCTTTGGGTTTATAATATTTAATAATTTCTACCATTTGATTATGTATAATTTCTAACCTTTTGGGAAAGTCTGTATCTGATGCTGTTTGTATAATACCATAATCTAAAAAGTTAAACTTATTAGCTTTACAATCTATAAGTCCATAACCTACTTTTGCTATTCCAGGATCAATTCCCAATATTATCATCTAATACCTCATTTCCACTACATTCTAAATTATATTGTACCACATTTTAAAACTAATACTATTATAAAAATAAAACCCCCTGTTCTTATTAGCAGAGGGATTATAAATTATATAATTACTTGTACCTTTTTAAAACTCTATCATTTATACCATTCCAATATGCATCTTTGTATAATCTTATTCCATTTCTAGAAATAATTTTTTTTACTTCATTGTAAAGAAGATTCAAATCTTCATTTGTCAAAAGAGTATCATCCTCAGTGATAGTAGCAATACTTGATTCACAATTCATTATTAGCTGTTTATCTAAATACTTATTAAGACTAAGCACCTTCGTTTTAATAACATTTTCAAAATAATCATTTATTAAATCTTGAAGCCTACTACTTGAGTTTTCTTTTTGATTTAATTTGCTAAATACTTTTTCTTTTAAATTTAATGTTTTATTTGAGTTTAATTCAAAGTGAAATAAATATTTACGGTAATATAATTCATTTACAGAATATGACTTTACCGTTATCTTTTCAAGATCATTTGCTTCTTTTATATTGACAAAACCGTCCTTATAGCCTTCAAGATATAGTAACAATTCTAAACGATTAATATCCTCATGAATTAGTTCGCCTAAGTTTAAAGCAATTAGTTGATTTCCTCTCCTATTTTTTAAAAACCTACTTATGTGATTTCTTAAAAACTTAATTGACACATACTTGGGAAATATATTTCTAATGTTATCTTCTAAATCATAGAGATTTAAAAGTATATGTATGCTATTTAAATCATTATTAAATAAAAAATTGCGTTTTAGTCCTTCATAAAGCTCACAAAAGTTGTCATTAAATAAAGCCATAAATAGCATTCACCCCTCTTTACTAGACTAATAAACTTCTTAGCGCGGTAATTCTTATTATACTACAAACTTGTCAGCTTTTGTTTAATAAAACTGGATATGTTTATTACAAAAATTTAATAATAAAAATATTCATGTCTCTTTCACATTAAAACCTAGGTTTTAATGCAAGACAGTTTGATTTACCTACAAGCACAATTTTATATTTTAGGAGAATTTCCAATAATAAAATAAAGGGTCCATATGGACCCCCAAGCGCTAAAGTAAAAAAATCCCCATTTCCTCACATTTTTTTATCTCATCATCAGACCAAACAGAAGCTTGAACTTGTCCAATATGTTTTGCTTGAAGAAAGAACATGCAAATTCTGGATTGTCCTATTCCCCCACCAATTGTATATGGAAGTTCTTTATTAATCAGCCTTTTATGATAGTCCATTTCTAACTTTTCTATAGCACCAGTTAATTCAAGTTGCTTAAGAAGTGTATTTTCATCAACTCTAATTCCCATACTAGACAATTCAATAGATTCTTCTAAAGCAGGATTCCAAAATATAATATCACCATTTAGATTCCAATCATCATAGTCAGGCGACCTTAAGTCATGGGGTATACCAGATTTTAGTTTATGTCCTATTTGATAGATAAATACTGCACCATACTCTTTTGCTATAAAGTGTTCTCTATTCTTAGCAGTCTCATTCGGCCATCTATCTTCCAATTCTTGGGAACTGATAAAAAAGATTTCATCTGGTAGTTTTTTATATAATCTACGAGGATATAAACCATTAATAAAGCTTTCAGTAGCCTTAAAAACATCAAATATTAATTCAACTATTTCTCTTAAAAATTCTAAATGCCTATCGCTTTTTCTAATAACTCTTTCCCAGTCCCATTGATCTACATAAATTGAATGAATATTATCTAAATATTCGTCAGGTCTTATTGCATTCATATCAGTATATATTCCTTCGCCAACTTCAAACTCATACCATTTCAGAGCCATTCTTTTCCATTTAGCAAGTGATTGAACTATTTCTAAAGTCTGTCCATATTTTCTCATTTTAAAGGTTACAGCTTTTTCAGTCCCAGAAAGATTATCATTAAGACCTGTTTCAGGTTTTACAAAAAGAGGCGCAGAAACTCTAGTAAGATTTAAATTCTCAGCCAATCTTCTCTCAAAAAAATCCTTTATTTGTTTTATTCCCACTTGTGCCTCTCTAGCTGTAAAACCATTTACCATCATCATTATCTCCACTCTCCTTGTAATAAATAAAAAACCTTCCATCCAAAATATAAAGGACGAAAGGTAAATTCGCGGTACCACCTTAGTTAGCAATAAGCTCACTTAATCCGTACAGAACTTTAAAATCTATACGTTATAGCTATAACGGGCTATCCCGTCTGAGTCTACTAAAATTTTCGATCAGATACTCCTGGATGTTCTTCATATAGAGTCTTGTATCAGGTTTCCACCATCCCTGACTCTCTTAAACACTACACCTATACTACTCTTCCATTCAAAGTAAGTATGACTTTATAACTCTTTTTAGAAGCCTTTTTTATTATACAAAATCAAGCAACTAAAGTCAATCCAATATTATAGTTCCATTGCAAAAACTTCATGAATTTCTTCAGAGTAATCCCTAATAATATCAAGTATAAAGTAAGTCATTTTTAAGTTTAATGATAAAGCAAAATCCAAATCATTTTTAAAACTAGATTTAGCCGAATATTCTTCTACTACTTTTTCAATATATCTTTTTATTGTACCATGCAAAGTAATTATATTATCATCATATATATTTAAGTCATCAACAGTTATAATATTTTTTTTAAAATCGTGTTTAGGTGCATAATCATTGAGTCTAGATTCATATCTAACATGCTTAACCATAGAATCTCTAAATGTCCATCTCTTAGCATGTGGTAAACAAACGTAATCGGATAAATAATGAGATAATATCCCAACTTTTTTACTTAGAACTTTTACTGATAATGGGTCAGTAATCTTAGATAAATCAATAAATCTACTAACAAAAATTAATTTCATAATTTCTAATGCAACATAATTAATACTCTCATTTTGATAATGTCTAATAAATCTGTATTTTGGCAATATATCCGGAGCTATTGAACCCCAAAGTAATTTTTCTTTATTAAGTTTTAATCCATATATATCGTATACATTATCGTATATATGTCCAGCAATAATTTTGTGAGTATCTGCAAATATTTTAAACACTCCCTTTATTTATTTCACCAACTCCTTTGATACTATAACATATAAAAACCTATGTCAACCCGATAAAATATATCATTATTGAAACAATTAGAAAAAATTTATGCTTTGTTAAAATAATCATTATAAATTTTGTAGTTGTTTTCACTATATAAAATAAGATTAATGCTTTCTATGCTGCTTTCTAGTTGAGAAAAGTTTGTAATTACATTTGAAACAATTTTAACAGCTTTTTCTATTGGAAAATTATAAGCACCAGTTGATATTGATGGAAATGAAATACTCTTCAACTTGTAATCTGCAGCTAATAATAGAGAATTATAATAAGCGTTATATAGTAGTTTCTCTTCCATAGCTTTGTTTTCCCCATATATTGGCCCAACAGTATGAATAACATATTTACTAGGTAAATCTCCTGCTGTAGTTATCCTCGCTTCCCCTGTAGGACAACCAGAATGAACTATACATTGCCTTAATATGGAAGGCCCACCTTTTTTATGTATAGCACCATCAACCCCTCCACCACCTAATAATGTATTATTAGCAGCATTTACAATTGCATCTACCTTTTCCTCTGTTATATCACCCATTTTTATTTCTAATCTTATATTATTAATTTGCATATTTTTTCCTCCTTCTTTTGTCAAGTATCCCTAAAATATTGTTCCTTCTTTTATTAAATAATTAATAGTCTTCTGAATTTCAGCTTGAACCTTTTTATATTCTATTTCCTTCCATGCTTTTAAAAGTGGAATAAATCTAGCATTATCAGTTAATTTAATCTTTTTAATTAATAGTAATATCATGCCACGATTTCTATCTTTTAATTCCTCAACAAAGCTGTAATCATTCTTAACTAATAATTTGACAAGCTTTTGTAGTAATTCTTCTGCATAAGTTTCCCGCTCTATCTCCCAGCCAATTTTTGAAAAAATAAGCATAGGAAGCCTATCTCTATATTCAACTTTAAAATACCCATTCAATATCATCCAATCAATTCTATTAGTTATTTGCTTTATGCTTATATCATTGTAAAATCCATAGGTCGGACATTTGTCCAATCCATATTCTAGAACTTTTTTGTCTTTAGACCCTTTAAGAATTTTGGCTAGCATACTACGTCCACCAACAGCTATAATTTCATCTGCGGCACGAAGAATAGCTTTTATTTCTTTATCTGTTAGATAACTTATCTCACCGCAATCCAACCCATATTTAACTTTTTGTTTTTTCTACTCATAATTATCCTCACCGATATGCTATTTAGTTTCCACTTATCTAGTGTTTTGCTAGCTAATTATGCATAATTTTGTATATTAATATTCATAAAAATTAATACTAACAAAAATTACCACTAACATTTATATTAACTAGCTCTATTCCATTAATACACTTTTATTATACTAATTTCAACACAATTTTTCAATTTATTAAAATTCTCAAATAATTAAACCCTCTTTTTTTTACGAAGAGGGCCACTTGAATATATTAACTTAAACTTATTTATCTTTTGCAAATATTTACAATGGTGTACCCGAAGGGATTCGAACCCCTGACCCCTTGGTTCGTAGCCAAGTACTCTATCCAGCTGAGCTACGGGTACAATTTTAGTGGAGCGGAAGACGAGATTCGAACTCGCGACCCTCGCCTTGGCAAGGCGATGCTCTACCACTGAGCCACTTCCGCATATGCCGATATTAAGTATAAATGGTGGAGGAGACTGGATTCGAACCAGTGAAAGCTCAGCTAACGGATTTA
>CAZRXS010000002.1:0-54374 GCA_964604145.1 uncultured Gudongella sp.
GTGGGGTATTTTAATTTTTTAAAAAATTATAAATAAATTGAAAATTAGACTTGATAATATTCCCTTTTTAGAGTATTATATAAATAAGTGTTAGCACTCAACGGAGAAGACTGCTAACAAAAAGAAAAATAAGGAGGATTATTAATGAATCTGAAACCATTAGGAGACAAAATAATTATTAAAAAACTAGAGGTGCAAGAAAAGACAAAAAGTGGAATTGTGCTACCTCAAAGTGCAAAGGAACAACCTTTAATGGCAGAAGTTATTGCTATTAGTGATGAAATCACAAATGATGAAAAGAGAAAAGACCAAGTTAAAATTGGGGATAAAGTTATTTTTACAAAGTATGCAGGCACAGAAGTTAAATTGGATGATGAAGAATTAACTATATTAAAATTATTGGATATACTTGCAGTAGTAGAAGATTAAATTAATTAGATAATTATATTCTAGTAAAAAAAGGAGTGTATTAAAAGATGGCTAAAGATATTAAATTTGGTGAAGATGCACGTAGGTCAATGGAAAAAGGTATTAATATACTTGCTGATACTGTAAAAGTTACTCTTGGACCTAAGGGTAGAAATGTAGTATTAGATAAGAAATTTGGAGCACCAATAATAACTAACGATGGAGTTACTATAGCAAGGGAAATTGAACTTGAAGATAAATTTGAAAATATGGGCGCGCAACTTGTTAAAGAAGTAGCTACAAAGACAAATGACGTAGCCGGAGATGGTACAACAACTGCCACAATTCTTGCCCAAGCAATTATTAGAGAAGGACTAAAGAACGTAGCAGCAGGGGCTAATCCAATAATTTTACAAAAAGGAATTAGGAAAGCTGTTAATGTCGCTGTTGAAGAGATTAAAAAATCATCAGTTCCTGTTGAAACTAGAGAATCTATTGCACAAGTAGCATCTATTTCTGCAGGAGATGAAGAAATAGGTGAACTTATTGCAGATGCTATGGAAAAAGTAGGAAAAGATGGAGTTATAACTGTTGAAGAGTCAAAATCAATGGGAACTACTCTTGAAGTTGTTGAAGGTATGCAGTTTGATAGAGGATATGTATCAGCTTATATGGTAACTGATACTGAAAAAATGATAGCTGAATATGAAGAACCTTATATATTAATTACAGATAAAAAAATATCTAATATTCAAGAAATTCTACCAATACTAGAAGAAATTGTTCAGTTAAGTAAACCATTAGTAATTATAGCAGAGGATATTGAGGGCGAAGCGATGGCTACTCTTGTTCTTAATAAATTAAGAGGAACATTTAATTGTGTAGCTGTAAAAGCCCCTGGATTTGGTGATAGAAGAAAAGAAATGCTTCATGACATTGCAATATTGACAGGTGGTACAGTTATATCTGAAGAATTAGGACATGATATAAAAGAAACAACCCTTGAAATGTTAGGTAAAGCTGGAAAGATTAAAATTGACAAAGAAAACACTGTTATCGTAAATGGTGATGGCTCTCAAGAAGATATCCAAGGTAGAATTAATCAAATTAAAGCTCAAATTGAGAATACAGAGTCTGAGTTTGATTCTGAAAAACTTATGGAAAGATTAGCAAAACTTTCAGGTGGAGTAGCAGTAATTCAAGTTGGAGCAGCTACTGAAACTGAATTAAAAGAAAGAAAGCTAAGAATAGAAGATGCTTTAGCAGCAACTAGAGCAGCAGTTGAAGAAGGCATTGTACCTGGAGGCGGAACTGTTCTTTTAAACAGTATACCAGAGATTTCTAAACTTTTAGATACAGTTCTTGGAGATGAAAAAACAGGTATTAGAATAATTATTAAGGCATTAGAAGAACCTATAAGACAAATTGCTGTTAATGCAGGAATTGAAGGTTCAATAATAGTAGAAAAAGTTAAAGTTGCAGAAAAAGGTGTTGGATTTGATGTAATGAGTACAGAATATGTTAATATGATAGAAAAAGGAATTGTTGATCCAACTAAGGTTACAAGGTCAGCACTGCAAAATGCAGCAAGTGTTGCCGCAATGGTGTTAACTACTGAAGGTGCGGTTACAGATATTGAAGAAGAAGACCCAATGGCTGGAATGGGTGGCATGGGCGGAATGGGCGGAATGGGCGGCATGATGTAAACCAGAAGCCTAATATCTATTTTATAAATAATTACAGACATAAAAGAGGCATGAAATATTTCTTATTTCATGCCTCTTTTAATGTTTGTAAAATCTTATTTTTATGGCAAAAACATACATTGCAATAACTATGAAAAAAGAGTAAAATAAGGTATTACTATAAAGTACTGGAGAGATTTAAATGGACAAAATACATAATATATATCTATTATTCTCGCATAGTGGATCTATGTTTTCAAAGGTTATTAGTGCATTTACTAGAGAATCATTTACCCATATTTCAATAGCCCTAGATGAGGAACTTAGAGAGGTTTATAGCTTTGGAAGGCTCCATCCCTATAATCCTTTTTTTGCTGGGTTTGTTAGGGAGGATATTGAAAATGGTACATTTAGGAGATTTCCAAACACCTTTTGTTCTTTATACTCTTTAAAAGTTGATGAAAAGCAAAAGGAAAAAATCGTTTCAGAATTAGGACGCTTTAAGTCTGAAAGCTATAAATACCGCTATAATTTTTTAGGCCTTTTTACTGCACTATATGATATTCCACTATCAAGGAAATACAATTATTTCTGTTCCCAATTTGTATCAGAAGTTCTATTAAAAAGTGGGATTGAAATAACAAATAAAAATCCTGGTCTAACTTCACCAATGGATATTATTATTTATCCAAAACTCGACTTTTTATATACTGGTTATTTAATAGAGTATAGAGTTTCTGATTTAAGACTTTTAGTTTAGCAATTATATTATTTTGTCTGTTATTTTAACAAAAACTTCCCTAAACAGCTTCTTGTTTAAGGGAAGTTTTTTAAAATAACTATTAAAAATCTAAATATTTAAGCTAAGAATTATTAATTTTATTAGTTGTAGATTTAGAAATTTTATGGGAATTTGAATATAGATAAGAACTTGACAGATACTGCTATATGATAGTTATTAATAACATAAGTCAGAAATATCCCTAACAAAAGGAAGTGTTTTCATTGACAAAAGTGGTCTAATTAGGTTATCATTTTAGTATACAGATAGATAAATATTAATATTAGGAGTTGTGAAAAATGGATCGCAGAGTAGAAGTTTTAAAAGCATTATCAGATAAAAACAGATTGTTAATATTAGATATGCTTTCATGTGGTGAAATGTGTGGTTGCGATATTATGAATGGGCTACATTTAACTCAACCAACCATATCACATCATATGAAAATCTTAGTTAAGTCTGGGATAGTAATTGGTAGAAAAAGAGGCAAGTGGATGAATTATAGTATTAATAGAGATACCATAGTGGATTTGAAAAAGTATCTTGACCACATAACAATGGATAAAGAGGATTGTATTTGCCATAGAAAACCTAGTGTATGTAAACACATTAGCTAGAGGAGTTTCTATAAATATCATACATAAAAAATTGATTTAAGATCAATTATATTGTTGTGCCATTTTAAATTATAAGCCCTTGACAGAGCTAGGGGCTTTTGTTACATTATAAAGAAAATAAAAGGTTTTAGAATCTTAAGGGAGGTATAAATTTGGAATTTGTGGGAGAAGGGCTAACCTTTGATGATGTGTTATTATTACCAGGTAAATCAGAAGTATTACCTAAAGATACAAAGGTTACAACATTTTTAACAAATAAGATTAAACTCAATATACCACTTATGACTGCAGGTATGGATACTGTAACAGAATCTAAAATGGCCATTGCCATTGCAAGAGAAGGTGGTATAGGTATAATCCATAAAAACATGTCTATTGAAAAACAGGCACTTGAAGTTGACAGGGTAAAGAGATCTGAACACGGAATTATTACAGATCCCTTTTATCTAATGAGACACAATAAAGTATCAGATGCCCTTGAGATTATGGCAAGGTACAAAATATCAGGAGTTCCTATAGTAGATGAACAACACAAATTAGTAGGCATTCTAACTAACAGAGATATAAGATTTGAAAAAAATGTGCATAGAGAAATTGACGAGGTGATGACTAAAGAGGGCCTAATAACTGCTGGTTTAGGAATCACAATGGATGCTGCTTTAGATATTTTTAAAAAGCATAAAATTGAGAAGTTACCACTAGTAGATGATGATTTTAAACTTATAGGCTTAATAACTATTAAAGATATTGAAAAATCAATTGAATTTCCAAATTCAGCAAGAGATCCTAAAGATAGATTATTGGCTGGGGCAGCAATCGGGGTAACAGCGGATATGATGGATAGGGTGGGAGCTCTAGTAAAAAGCCAAGTTGACGTGGTAGTTTTAGATACAGCACATGGCCATTCCAAGGGTG
Source organism: uncultured Gudongella sp. (assembly GCA_964604145.1). Classification (GTDB taxonomy): domain Bacteria; phylum Bacillota; class Clostridia; order Tissierellales; family Tissierellaceae; genus Gudongella. The sequence goes on from CAZRXS010000002.1 coordinate 4,407, forward strand.
TTTTAGAAGCAGTAAAGATAATAAAATCTAAATACCCTAGTTTACAAGTTATAGCGGGCAACATCGCAACAGCAGAAGCTACGAGAGACTTAATAGATGCTGGAGTAGATGCTGTTAAGGTAGGAATAGGCCCAGGGTCTATTTGTACAACTCGAATTGTAACCGGAATAGGGGTTCCTCAAATAACAGCGATTATAAATTGTGCCGAAGTTGCTAAGAAATCAGGGATACCTGTTATAGCAGATGGTGGAATTAAATATTCTGGAGATGTTACAAAAGCAATTGCTGCAGGTGCTAATGTAATCATGGCTGGGTCCATGTTTGCAGGTACTGAGGAAAGCCCTGGTGAAGAGGTTCTATTTGAGGGTAGAAGGTATAAGGAGTATAGAGGAATGGGTTCAATGGGAGCTATGGATTCGGGTAGTAAAGATAGGTATTTTCAAGAAGATACTAAAAAGTACGTTCCTGAAGGAGTTGAAGGAAGAGTCCATTATAAAGGGAAACTTGGCGATGTTGTTTATCAGCTTGTTGGGGGCCTAAAATCTGGAATGGGATATGTTGGAGCTGCTGATATTGAAGAGCTTAAAGAAAAAGCTAAGATGATTAAGGTATCATCCGCAACACTTGTTGAAAATCATCCACACCATATAACAATTACAAAAGAATCACCAAATTATCAAAGGGGCTAATAGTTTAAAAAGGACTGATCAATCTTCAGTTCTTTTTTTATATGTAAGAAACTTAGATTTTATAATAAAAATGGGTAATAGTTAGATAAGTAATAATTGTCTATTGCAAGGATTACTAATGTTTATATGGCTTATATTTATATATACATTTTTTAAAAAATGTAGTAAAATCAATATGCAAGTTTAGATATTAATTAAGGACTAGGTGATAGTATGAGAATCGGGCTTGACGTTGGTTCAACTACACTAAAATGTGTAGTTTTAGATTCTGATGACAATAATATTTTTCAATCATATGAAAGACATTTTTCTCAGATTACAGAAAAGACGGCAGTACTGTTAAAAGAGATTAGAGATAAATTTCCAAACAAAGAAGATGCAATATTGACCATATCAGGTTCTGCTGGGATGGGATTAGCAGAGAGGTTTAATATACCCTTTATCCAAGAGGTATATGCAACTAGGACTGCAGTAAATAAGATATTAGGTGATACAGATGTAGTTATAGAACTAGGCGGGGAAGATGCTAAAATTATTTTTCTTACTAATGGAATGGATGTTAGAATGAATGGTTCTTGTGCTGGCGGTACAGGAGCATTTATAGATCAAATGGCGACTTTGATGTCAGTTAATCTTATAGAGATGAATGAACTTGCAAAGGGTTATAAAAAGATTTATACAATTGCTTCTAGGTGTGGCGTATTTGCAAAATCAGATATACAACCACTGTTAAATCAAGGTGCAAGTAAAAAAGATATTGCAGCGAGTATATTTGCTGCTGTAGCAAATCAAACAATTGCAGGTTTAGCGCAAGGAAGAATGATAATGGGCAATGTAGTATATTTAGGTGGGCCATTAACTTTTTTTTCACAGCTTAGAGAGAGCTTTGATAGTGCTCTCTTAGTAAATGGCCTTTGTCCAGAAAACTCACTTTACTTTGTAGCAATGGGTGCTGCAATTGCTGATATTGGTAAAAAAATAACAATTGATGATCTAATTTTCGATCTAGAAACTACACAAATAGGGAAAAACTTTGGAGCTTTAAAAAAACTTTTCAACTCTAAAGAAGAGTATAAAGATTTTAAAAATAGACACGAAAAGAATAAAGTATTATATAAAGACCCATCCACTTATATAGGGGAGGCATATATGGGTATTGACGCTGGATCTACAACTATAAAGACTGTAGTTATGGATAAGGATGATAATATTTTATGTGATATGTATAGCTCAAATAAAGGCAATCCGATTTCAATTATAAAAGATTTTCTCCTTGACTTTTACAATCGTTATCCAAATATTAAAATAAAAAGTTCGGGAGTAACAGGATATGGAGAAGATTTAATGTTAAATGCATTTAATCTAGACTATGGAGTTGTAGAAACAATAGCCCATTATACTGCAGCAAAAAAATATCGGCCAGATGTTGATTTTATAATTGATATTGGTGGACAAGATATAAAGTGTTTTAAAATTAAAAATGGAATAATAGATAGTATATTTTTAAATGAAGCGTGTTCATCTGGATGTGGTTCATTTTTACAGACATTTGCAGAGGCGCTAGGATACGATATCGATGAATTTGCAAAGTTAGGCATATACTCAAGTCAGCCTGTGGATTTAGGATCAAGATGTACTGTGTTTATGAACTCATCGGTAAAACAAGCACAAAAAGATGGAGCGGATATTTCTGATATATCAGCAGGCCTTTCCATAAGTGTAATAAAAAATGCAATTTATAAGGTGATTAGAGTTTCTTCTGCTAAGGAACTTGGAGAAAACATTGTAGTTCAAGGTGGGACATTTTACAACGATTCTGTGTTAAGAGCATTTGAAGAAGAAATAGGGCATAATGTAATTCGCCCGAGTATTGCAGGTCTTATGGGAGCTTATGGTGCTGCTCTTTATGCTAAAGAGCAAGCTGGCGAAAAGAGTTCTATATTAAATAAAGAACAGTTACAAAATTTCCATCATAGAGTAAAATTAGTTATGTGTGGATTATGTGAAAATAACTGTTCTCTAACAGTAAACAGTTTTGGTGACAATAGGAGGTTTATTGGGGGTAATAGATGTGAAAGACCCATTAAAAACAAAGAGGTCGAAGAAAAACACAATCTTTATGAAGAAAAACTAGTATTTTTAAACGAATATAAACCGATACCTGGCAAAAGAGGGAAAATCGGAATTCCTATGGTCTTAAATCAATTTGAAATGTTTCCTTTTTGGCATACTGTATTTACTCTTTTAAATTTTGAAGTTATACGCTCTCCTTTTTCAACCAGAGAAATTTATATACAAGGGCAATATACAATACCATCAGATACTGTTTGTTTTCCAGCTAAGCTTGTTCATGGACATATAGAGTACCTGATAGATAAAGGAGTAGATACAATTTTCTACCCTTGCGCGACATATAATATAAATGAAAAAAAAGGTGACAATCATTTTAATTGTCCTGTTGTAGCATATTACCCTGAAGTAATTGCAGCCAATGTTGAAAGACTAAGAGGAATAGATTTTATATATGACTATATAGGATTTCAAAATAAACGTGTCCTTTCTAGAAAAATCTATGAGGCAGTAAAGAAAAAAGACCGAAATTTAAAGCTAAATGAAGTTAGATTTGCTGTAGATAGAGGATTTAGAGAATATAAAATGCATCTTAAAAAAATCCAAAGTGCTGGAGAGGAATTTATAAAGATTGCAAGAAATCAAGGTAAAAAGATTATAGTTTTAGCTGGAAGGCCATATCATATTGACCCAGGGATTAATCATGGTATAGCTAAGATGTTAACAGATTTTGGAGTTGTAGTGTTAAGTGAGGATTCAATATCTCATTTTGCTAAGAAAAAGCCAGTTGATATTCTAAATCAATGGACATACCATGCTAGGCTTTATTCAGTAGCAGAGTATATTAAAGATAAGGATGATATGGAGTTAATACAACTGGTTTCATTTGGATGTGGCTTAGATGCAATTACAACAGATGAAGTTCAGGCGATACTTGAACAGAATGGCAAGATATACACAGGCATTAAAATCGATGAGATTACTAACTTAGGAGCAGTTAGAATAAGGATAAGAAGCCTTTTAGCAGCAATTGATAAGCGTGAAAAAGAGGTGCTTAAGAATGACAAAAAGAGTTAAAAAAATTGAATTTACTAAAGAAATGAAAAAGGATTATATAATTCTATGCCCAGATATGGCACCTATCCACTTTGCTTTGCTCCAAAGGGTTTTTAGAAACTTTGGTTATAATATGAAGGTTCTCAAAAACAAAGGGCAGCCAATTGTAGATGAAGGCCTTAAGAATGTCCACAATGACACTTGTTATCCAGCACTCCTAGTAATTGGGCAAATGATAGATGCTCTTAATTCTGGACTTTACGATTTAAATAAGGTGGCACTAATGATAACTCAAACTGGTGGAGGTTGTAGGGCATCTAATTATATTCATCTTTTAAGAAAAGCACTTATAAAATCTGGATATGGAAATATTCCCGTAATATCCTTAAATGCTGGGGGAATCGAGAAAAACAGTGGATTTAAGGTTTCCTTATCTATGCTAAAGCAAGCTATGGCAATAATTATATATGGGGATCTTTTAATGCTCCTTAATAACCAGGTAAAGCCATATGAAATAATCGAAGGACAAAGTAGAGACTTAGTAGAAAGTTGGATAAAAAGTATTACAGACGAGTTTAATAATAAGAGAAGAGTAAATAAAAAAGATATAGCAAATACTATGATCCAAATCGTAAAATCTTTTCAAGCTATTCCTCGTAGGGACGAGAAAAAAATAAAAGTAGGAATAGTTGGAGAAATATACATTAAGTTTTCAAGCCTTGGGAATAATGATTTGGAAGACTTTTTATTTAAAGAGAATTGTGAAGTTATGGTACCTGGGTTAATGGGTTTTCTTATGTATTGTGTTGAGAATGGGATAATAGACTTTAACCTATATGGGAAAGGTTTTTGGAAAAGTTTGATAATGAGAAAAACAAATGATTATTTAAGTTCAATTGAAGAAGCGATGAGGAATGCCATAAATAACTACAGCAATTTTATTGCTCCATCTCCTTTTAAACATTTAAGATATTTAGTAGATGATGTAATTGGGTTAGGTTGTAAAATGGGTGAAGGCTGGCTACTTCCAGCTGAAATGATGGAATTAATTGGCTCAGGTTTTCAAAATATTGTCGTGGCTCAACCCTTTGGGTGTTTGCCAAATCATATAGTTGGAAAGGGGATTGTAGCAAATATCAAAAAGATATATCCATTTGCTAATATTGTACCAATAGATTATGATCCTGGGGCTACAAGAGTTAATCAGGAAAATAGAATTAAGCTTATGTTATCTCTAGCAAAAGAAAGATTAGATAAAAGCATAGATATAAATAAAGAAAAGGTCTTGTTAGAAGAAGAGTTAGTATTTTCATCAAAAAAACAATAAGATAAACCTGCTTGTACAAGCAGGTTTATCTTATTGATTGGGTGATTTGTTTCCTTATTTCAGGACTTAAAGAGTTTTGATTATTATTGAGTAAAACCAACAACTCATTTACTAGCTGTGAAAAATATGCCTCAGGATATGAATTTACTATATCGATAAACATATCTAGCTCTTTATCAGAAACTATTTTTGAATCCATTAGAATGCCACCTTCTGTTGAATAAAACAATAATGCCGAAAGATAATCTCTATAGAGATTATTGATACTATCTATGTGCTCGGAATAGCTATATGCGATCCTATAATTTTCTATCTCCTGGAGTCTTTTTGCCAAATCAATCTTATCTATCAATAGAGTATCCTGATTTACATGGGGGAGATCTGTGCTTTTCGTCATTATTCCCAAATAACCCTGGAGTTCTTTTGTAAGCGATTTTGAAAAATCACTTGCAAATTTAGAGTAATATGGAGTGTATATATATCTTCCTTCTTTTAAACTTAGATAATAACCTTTATTTAGATTCTTGGTTAACATAGATTTTAAATCGGCTTCAGCCTCTAGTACTTTATTTCTTTTAATATAGTCAATATCATTAATCCTATTATTTGTTAAATTATAGGTTTCCAGAAAATCTAGTAAAGATGAATTTTTTATATATTTAGAGAATAATGCAGCTATATCAAGAGAATTATAACTTGAATTCACTTCTAAGTTTTTAATATGACAACTTAGCAAGGCAGATAGGTATGATTTTGAGCTTGCATCCATATTTTTTTGCAGACCTTCAAGGAAATGTTCTGAACCAGGTATTAGACTATCCATAGCTCCTGAGGCCCTAGATTTTCTTGTGCTTTTAGCTTTAATAATATCTTTTTTTACAAATATTGCTCCATCAAATCCATCCCATTTATACCAAAGAATTATTTTCTTTGCATCTTCAACTTTGGTCTCTTCTGTTTCTGGGTCAACTGTGAAGATTCCAAATTCCAAAATTCCATCTCCATCAATATCCTCAATTGATTCCATAGAATCTAAAGAAATAAGATTTACTTTCTTAGGATTTAAGATACTCTTTAATTTTCCATCTTCAAGGATATATCCATATGTTACAGCTGCTTTAATACCTACCTGATTATTTATTAGGATTCCGGCTTGTTCCTTTGAAAGCATTCCTAATTTTAGAATATTATTAGCATTGTCATAGTTCATTGGGACTTTATCCAACATTTTATATTCATTATTGATTAATTTATATACAACTAAAGCTCCTTGATCCCCTAAGTCCTCGGGATCTCTTTCTATATACAATGCAAGTTCAGGTATTGAATCACCATCTAAATCCCCAAATGCATAATTTACCTTTGAAATGTTTATTTCAGGATCTAATTGTTTTAAATGCTCTTCTATATGATTTTTATATTTACTTGAGTTTAATATATCAACATTAGACTCATTAATAGATTCTAAAGATAAGTTCATTTGCATATCTTCAGTTCCACAGCCAAATAAAAGGCTTGAGATTATAAACAATAAAAACAAGAAAAGAAAAATTCTTTTATTCATAATTAATCCCCTTTCTTACCCACATTATACAAGATAATAAAAATTTATGTGTAACAATCAGGTTACATTAAATAAATCAAAAATTACTTTAAGACTTGATAAAAAGAGAAAACTATTGTAAAATATACTTGAACATATGAACAAGTATTCATATAAGGAGTGGTAAGATGCCAATTAATATAGATAAAGAAGTTTGTGATTGTAGTGTTATTCATAAAGATATATTTGAGTATGTGAAAAAAAGAATGCCTGAAGACGAAAAATTATACCATATTGCAGAATTTTTCAAGGTAGTAGGAGATCAAACTAGAATAAAAATTTTATATGCTTTATTTGAATCGGCAATGTGTGTTTGCGATATAGCCGTCTTACTAGATATGAGCCAGTCTGCTATTTCTCACCAATTAAGAGTTTTAAAACAAGCAGGCTTGGTTAAATATCGAAAAGAGGGACGCATAGTTTTTTATTCTTTAGAAGATGACCATATAAAAAACATTCTTGATGAAGGGATGGACCATATAAATCATAAATAAGGAGGGGATTATATGCAAACAATTGAACTTTATTTATTGGGTTTAGACTGAACTAACTGTGCTTCTAGGATAGAAGCAAAGATAAAAGAAATAGATGGTGTAGAAAGTGCATATTTAAACTTTATTAATAAGATGATTAAGATTAGTATAAAAGGAGATTCTAATAAATCTGAAATATCAAAAAAATCTAAGGAGATTATCAATTATTTCGAACCACATGTAAAGGTTATTGAAGATTTTAAAGAAAAAGCAACGAAAGAAGATAAAGAACAAGATAATAGTCATGAGCATACTCATACACAGACTGTGCCTTCAAGAAAAACCGGTATAAGACTCTTTATAGGAGCTCTTGTATTTATAATTGCGCTATTTTATCCAAAGACGGGTGCATACAGACTTCCTATATTTTTATTAAGTTATATTTTAATAGGTGGTGATGTACTTCTTAGAGCTTTAAGAAATATTATGAGAGGACAAGTTTTTGATGAAAACTTTTTAATGTCGATTGCAACTGTAGGAGCATTTGCAATTGGAGAATATCCAGAAGGTGTAGCAGTAATGATTTTTTACCAAGTAGGAGACTTTTTCCAGTCTTATGCTGTTAATAAGTCTAGAAAATCTATTTCAGAATTAATGGATATTAGGCCTGATTATGCAAATCTTGCAAATGGGGATGACACAAAAGTAGTATCACCATATGAAGTCCACATTGGGAATGAGATAATAGTTAAACCAGGAGAAAAGGTTCCACTTGATGGAGAAGTTATATCTGGTTTTTCATCATTAAATACCGCAGCCTTAACTGGAGAAGCCATACCAAGAGATGTAACCGTTGGAGATGAGGTTCTAAGTGGTTTTATCAATCAACAGGGACTAATTAGAGTTAGGGTTAAGAAGGAATTTAACGAATCTACAGCTTCAAAGATATTAGATTTAGTAGAAAATGCTGGTAGTAAAAAGGCGCCAGTTGAAAATTTTATAACTAAATTTGCTAGGTATTATACACCAGCTGTAGTTTTTATGGCCCTTGTTTTAGCTATAATTCCACCTTTGATTATACCAAGTGCCTTGTTTTCAGATTGGATTTATCGGGCTCTAATATTCTTAGTTGTGTCATGTCCATGCGCACTTGTAATATCAATTCCCTTAGGTTTTTTTGGAGGGATAGGTGGGGCGTCAAGACAAGGAATTCTAATAAAGGGTGGGAATTATTTAGAAGCTCTAAATTTTGTAGATACTATTGTATTTGACAAAACAGGAACACTTACAAAAGGTGAATTCCAAGTTGAAAAAGTAGTACAGACAGGTGATATAGAAGAGGATGAACTGCTATACTTAGCTGCTTTAGCAGAATCTATGTCATCTCATCCAATTGCAAAATCAGTAGTAAACGCTTATGGTAAAGAGATTAAAGGGATTTCTATTTTGGAATATAAAGAACTTGCAGGAATGGGAGTTTCTGCAAAAATATTGGATAAGGATATATTTTTAGGGAATAAATCATTATTTGATTCACATAATATAGAAGTTGATGATTTATCAGAAGGGAAGACTATTATATATATAGCCATTAACGGAGTGTATTCTGGGTATATTGTTATATCAGATCAAATTAAGGAAGACTCAACGACGGCTATTCGAGAATTAAAGAAAGAAGGAATAAAAAATATAGTTATGTTAACAGGTGATAAGGAAAATGTAGCCAAAGAGGTTAGCGCTGAACTTGGAGTGGACAAGTATTATGCTGAACTTTTACCCCAAGATAAAGTGAGTAAAATTGAAGAGTTAAAAGAGAATTTGCCCAAGAATAAGAAGATTGTATTTGTTGGAGATGGAATAAATGATGCTCCAGTTCTTGCAAGAGCAGATATTGGAGTTGCAATGGGTGCTCTTGGATCAGATGCCGCAATTGAAGCTGCAGATATTGTGCTTATGACAGATGAACTCAGGAAACTTCCCATGGCTATAATGATAGCAAATAAAACAAGGACAATTGTTTGGCAAAATATAATATTTGCACTTTTAGTAAAAGCAGTAGTACTAGCTTTTGGAGCTGCTGGGGTTGCGACTATGTGGGAAGCAGTATTTGCAGATGTAGGAGTTGCAGTAATAGCTGTTTTAAATGCTATGAGAGTATTAAACTATAAGTTAGACTATTAAAAATAAAGAAATTAAAACTTTTCATCCTTGTAGCATAAGCTAAATTTATGCTACAATTAGAATTGCAAATAAAATTTTAGAGAATACTTTTTTTAAGAAAATATATGTGTGAGGTTAGAGATGATTAAAAAAATAGTTTTAATAATAATGATAATAGCAACAATAACAACAGGCTGCAATAAAACTAAAGAGTATGGAATTGAAACAGAAAAACAAGATGGACAATCTGTAGGAAATTCAATGGAGATTGAAGAAGAAGCAGAAGTGATTGCTGAGCCTGAAATTATTGATCCAAAAGATAAAATTGATCTTTCGCTTCTTCCAAATGAATCAGGTAAAGTAATGGTTCTAATGTATCATAATATTGGTCCAGAGGAAAAAGAATGGGTTAGAACACCCGAGAATTTTAGAAAAGATTTGTTAAGCTTATACGAGAAGGGATATAGGCCAATTAGTCTTCGTGATTATGTAACAGGGAATATAACGACACCTGCTGGCTACACTCCAGTAGTATTGACATTTGATGATGGAAATAAGAATAATTTTGAGTATCTTGAAGACAATACAATTGATAAGGATTCTGCGATAGGGATTTTGCTAGATTTTCATAAGGAATATCCAGATTTTAATCCAGCTGCAACATTTTTCTTAAATGGAGATGTGCCATTTGGACAAAGAGGACAAGAAGCAGAGAAACTTAATTTCCTTTTAGACAATGGAATGGATGTAGGAAACCATACTAGAACGCATGCCAATTTTAAAAGTATCTCAAAAGAAGGACTCCAAGAAGAAATTGGTGCACAAGCTCAGTATCTAAAGGAGTTTATAGAAGATGAATTTTATAAAATTGACACAATTGCTTTGCCATTTGGAAGCAGACCAAAGGATGAATCTTTAAGCAAGTTTTTAAAAGAAGGAAGTTATAATGGGGTAGAGTATAATAATATCGCTATTTTAAATGTAGGTTGGAATCCAACATATTCACCTTATGATACTAGATTTGACTTTGAAAGCATTCCAAGAATTAGGGCAAGTGAAATGAAAGTTGATAATGTTGGGATGTATAATTATATTGAATATTTTGACAATAACCCACAGGAAAGATTTATTAGTGACGGATTTCCCGAAATTGTTACTGTTCCTGAAGAAAAGCTTGAACTTATAAGAATAGATTTGGATAAAGAAATATATGCATATAATGAGAGTAAAGCCGAAGAAGAGGTGAGCAATTGAAAAAAAGTATTTTTCTACTAATTTCTTTAATAATAATAGCATTTGTATTTCTTGGATGTAGCTTAAGTGGCCAGATGCTTAATGGAATTACGAAAAACGAGAAACCATCGACTGAATTAGAGAGTCCTCCCCAAGTTCGGGAATTAAGTGAAGAAGATAAGCAAAAAGCTCTTCAAGTAGAGAGGGAAGAACTTGAAAAAACTAGAAAAGAAGAAATGGGTGAGTTTTATGTTCCCCTACCTCCCTTAGGGGAAGAAAAAGAACTTAAAACTGTAAAAGCAAAAGCCCTTTATATAACTGGAAATGTTGCGGGTTTTAAATTTCAAGAAGAAAATATAGACTATTATGCAGATTATATAAATGCTTTAAGCGGGCAATCTGGACGAGCACCAGATGCATCGAGACTTGATAAAATAAATAAGCTAGAAAAAGCACTAGGCATTGCAAAAGCTTCTGAAATAAATGCCCTTGTAATAGATATTAAAAATGATCATGGACATGTAACATGGAATAGTGAACTTGAAATAGTTGATCAAGTTGGTTCTAATATTGAAGTTAGATTTAGTGACTACAATCCGCTTATAGATTATTTAGATAGAAATGAAATTTATAAAATAGCAAGAATCGTTGCTTTTAAGGATCCATTGTTTGCAAAATCAAAGCCTGACCATGCAATTCTGCTAAAAGAAGGTGGGGTTTATTTAGATAATGCAGGGGAATCATGGGTAAATCCTTTTAGTGAATATGTATGGAATTATGTTGTTGGATTATCAAAGGAAGCAGCACTTAGGGGTTTTGAAGAGATTCAATACGACTATGTCAGATTCCCTGACAGAGCAGCTTATTACAATCCAATAACTGAATTTCCAGGAAGAAATGACCGAAAGAAAGATGAGGGTATAGAAGACTTCCTTGCCTTTGCTAGAAAAGAACTAGAACCGTATAATGTACACTTAGCTGCAGATGTTTTTGGAATTGTTACCCATTCATGGGATGATATTCCAGATGATATAGGGCAAACATGGAGAAAGGTAGCAAATCAGGTTGAGTACATCTGTCCAATGATATATCCAAGTCATTACGGTAGGGGGCTTTATGGTTATGATGTACCTGATAAGCACCCGTATGAAATTTCAAGATTAGCTGTAATGGAAGCAATTGAAAGGAATGCAGCTCAAAAAGAGCCAGCAATTATAAGGCCTTGGTTTCAAGGATTTTCTGCACCCTGGGTAAGAGGTCATATAAAATATGATGCTAAAGCCATCTCAGACCAAATGGTTGCTGCTTATGAACTTGGTATTGAAGAGTATATAATTTGGAATGCAAGTAATAATTACGAACCAATGAGTTTCTTCTTTCATGACAGAATAGATAAGACTATGTTAAAAGATGACCGAGATATTATGGATAGAACTGCTGAAGAGGCTCTTGATAGATTTCTTAAAGCACAAAGAAGTGTAAGGTACAACCAATTATATTTATTGACTCCTATTGATGACAGACAGGAAGATTATGATAAATTTGTAGAAGATATGAAGAAAACTAATCCTGTACTAAAGTCTTTTAGTATTAGTTCTATAAACAAAAATGAAAACAAGGGATATAAGGCTATTGTTGATGTTTCCTATGAATCTGATTTAGGGACTTTTAGTAATGAAAAGGCTGAATATGAAATTATAAATGAAAACCAAATTTTCAAGATAAGATCTCCTAAGATAGAATGGAAAGAGCAAACAACTGAATAAATATTTAAAAAGTCTGTAGCTACAAATTATATTGTTCTGCGGACTTTTTCTGTAATAGACAGATTTCAGAAATTGCGAAAAACGTCGTTTTATTAAGTTTTCTATTCACTAGGCGGATAAGAATATATTTTTAAAACGAGTCTCCATTTCAAATTTGAAGAAGCATATCCACATGTAAAAAATTAGGGCTGCTATACTTGCTACGCTTCAAACAGACGCAGCCCTTACAAATTTTTTACTTAGTGGATGCTTCTTTTCAAATTTTCCATAGTCGAGTCTTATTTAAAAATATATTCTTATCTTTCTATAAAGATACTAGTTTAAATAAAATCTTTAAAAGCTTTTAAAGAACAAAGACAAAGATTGCTAGGGATCGAAGAAATTGAGAAAAGTAGGAGTGACTGTGAGATATTTGTGTAATTATCCCACAAAGAGAAAAAAACGTTAGAATCGCGTCTGTTTGAGCGTAGCGAGTATAGCGATTCTTTTTTTTCTTGTGTGGTGATAAGTACCAAATTTCGAGTGGAACGACGTTTTTCTCAATTTCTGGAACCAATTGTAATAACACAAAATTTCATTCTTTGCTTTTTATTCAATTAAAGTATAAAATAGTATATAGGATTGTTATTATTCAAGTACGGTTTTGTTGATTGTTGAAGGAGGAGAGTTTTTATGGGTATAGGAAGTATTGTAAATAAATATGGAGAAAATTCGTCTCCATATGTGGGAAATCTAGTTAACCACTTGCCAATGGGGCAACTAGCGTTTTATAAAATGACAAATAGCTTAGAGGATACTCTAGCTTATTCGCAAAAATATATTAAGAGAGCGAAAATAAATCTAGCTAAATCGGATTACAAAAAATTAGATAGTCTAGAAGCATGTGTGGGCAATAGAGAACTATATGGACCTTGCTTAGAATTATTTCAAGATGAGATGACTTTAGATAATTACAATTACAGTATTTTTGACACCTTAAATAATTATAAGCTAGGAATGTCATCAGGACTTTTTCACACCTTGATTAGACTTGCTTATGCCATTGAAGGTTTGGAACTAGACGAAGAGTATTTGCCAGAAGTAGAGAGGGCATTAGCATATTATATAACCGCTTATAGGGAGGCAGACGAGTTTAAATCTGGAATTGATAGCGATAGAATTATTCATGAAATGAATAACCTTATAAGTAATCCTAGCATTATTGAGCTATTAGATGAAAATAAGAGTATGGGAAAAAAATTAAAAGCACTTTACAATGATGAGACATATATGAAATTTGGATTTGTTATTAATGGTGACCCAAATGAGAAAATAAATGCTATTTTAGACCTTGCAATAACTGCTTATGCAAATACAGAAAGCATAGTCGCGCTTCATTGTATAACGGGGTTACATGCGTTGATTGTTTTAGAAAAATATTGGGAAGATTTCCCAAATGCTCTAGATATATATACAACATGTGTTGTATCACATCTTTTAACAATTGATGGTTTGGTTTTAGACGAGCTTGAGCTAAAAGAAGATTATCCAAGCTGGAAAGATATTATAAATAGGGGTTTAAAATCTAATGATGTTCATACTTTAAAACTTATATATAGTTCAAGTGAATTGGATAACAAATATCCCCATGTAAGCTTTAAAGAAATAACAATTAATAGACTAAGAAAAGAAAACTTATAGGCTAAAATATCCCACGAGATTGGCTGTATTACTCATTTGTAAAGAATTTAAGTTTTCCATATTTTGGTTGACATTAATTGTTTTAACTGGTAAAATTAATATGTAAATTAAATATGGCTCATAAAGTTTTTTAAGTGACAATGTCACTATACTATGAGCGAAAGTGTACCTAGGGTTCCGTGAGATTTTTCAGCTGGACCAAGCGGTACAGGTGCTTTTAGCACCACACCGAAGGGATAAAAGCCCAGTCGGGTAGGTTTCGCTGACCTGCCTGACTGGGCTATATTTTTTAAAAAAGACAATGAAAGGAAGGGATTATTATTGGAAAGTTTCTTTAGACTTAAAGAGCACGGAACGAATGTAAGGACAGAAATTTTAGCAGGTATTACTACTTTTATGACAATGGCTTACATTCTAGCAGTAAACCCCAGTATTTTATCAGCTACGGGTATGGATGCAGGAGGAATATTTACCGCAACTGTTTTATCATCACTAATAGCTACACTTATTATGGCACTTTATGCAAAATATCCATTTGCACTTGCACCAGGCATGGGTTTAAATGCTTTCTTTGCATTTTATGTAGTGCTAGGACCACTAGGTAAATCGTGGCAATTTGCATTAACAGCAGTATTAATTGAAGGTATTATATTTATATTATTATCTTTAGTGAAAGCAAGAGAGGCAATTTTTGACTCTATACCAATGAACTTGAAACACGCAGTTTCAGTTGGAATCGGCTTATTTATAGCTTTTATAGGACTTAGTGGAGCTGGAGTAGTAGTACCAGGAGATGGCACGATAGTATCGCTTGGAAATGTCGTTTCAGCACCTGTATTAGTAGTAATAATTGGTATAATTATAACAGGCTTTTTATTAGCAAAAAAGGTTAATGGAGCAATATTAATAGGGATTATAGCAACAACTATAATAGGTATACCATTTGGAGTAACAATAATCCCTGAAGGTTTTAGGATTTTAAGTCTACCTCCATCTGTTAAAGATGTTGCATTTAAATTTGTGGGATTTAAAGAGATTTTTTCATGGGAAATGTTAATGGTAGTATTTACATTTTTATTTGTTGATATATTCGATACTGTCGGAACACTTGCTGGAGTATCATCTAAGGCTGGAATGCTAGATGAAAACGGTAAACTTCCAAGAGTAGGTAAGGCACTTATGGCTGATGCTGTAGGAACTGTTGTAGGAGCATGCCTAGGTACAAGCACAGTAACGACTTATGTAGAGTCAAGCGCAGGAGTTGCAGAAGGTGGAAGGACAGGGCTTACTTCACTAGCTACAGCAGGGATGTTTGCATTAGCACTTTTCTTTGCACCATTATTTACAATGATACCATCAGCCGCTACAGCTCCAGCATTAGTAATAGTCGGCTTGTTTATGATGGGTCCAATAACAAAAATAGATTTTACAGACTATACAGAAGCCATACCAGCTTTTTTAACAATAATTATAATGCCATTTGCATATAGTATCGCCGATGGAATAGTGTTTGGTATGCTATCATATGTATTGCTTAAATTACTTACTGGTCGTACAAAAGAAGTATCAAAGGTTATGTGGTTACTAGCAGTATTGTTTGTGCTCAAGTTTATATTTATTTAGGAGGAAAAAAGATGGATTTAGTCTATACTGGAAAAACCAAGGATGTATATAAGCTCCAAGATGGAAATTATATGCTTAAATTTAAAGATGATGTAACTGGAACAGATGGAGTTTTCAACCCAGGTGCAAATACAGTGGGACTTACTATAGAGGGTGCTGGAAGAGCGGCACTTAAATTAACTAGTTTTTTTTATAAAAAGATGAACAATATGGGAATACCTACGCATTTTATAAGCTCAGATATAGAAAATAACACAATGACAGTTCTACCAGCTGAGATGTTTGGCAAGGGAGTAGAAGTAATCTGTAGATACAGAGCAGTCGGGAGCTTTTTAAAAAGGTATGGAATGTATGCTAAAGAAGGACAAAAGTTAGATTCATATGTTGAAGTTACATTAAAAGATGATAAGAGAAATGATCCACTGATAACTGATGAAGCCTTGGAAATGTTAGGTATTATGACTAAAGAAGAGTATAAAATCCTAACTGCTTTAGCAAAGCAGATAGGACAGTTAGTAAAAGATGAATTGGAGAAAAGAGATTTAGAACTTTATGATATAAAGTTTGAATTTGGACGTGTAGGAAATGACTCCCATATTGCACTTATAGATGAGATATCTGGGGGGAATATGAGGGTTTATAAAGATGGTAAATACGTAGAACCCTTAAGGCTTGAGCAGTTAATGCTAGGCTAATTAAAATCCCAGAAGGATAGGTTTTTTTGAATCTATCTATCTGGGTTTTATGATTAAAGGAGGAGTTATAGATGAAAGTTTCTATAGTTATGGGAAGTATTTCAGATAAAGCAATTGCAGACAAGGTTATAAAGGTATTGACAGATTTTGATGTAGATTATGAATTAAGAGTAATATCAGCACATAGGACACCATATGTTGCTCAGGAATTTGCAGTAAATGCAGAAAATAATGGGATAGAAGTTATAATTGCCATTGCAGGCAAAGCTGCCCATCTTGCAGGTGTATTAGCAGGTATATCTCCCCTTCCAGTGATTGGAATCCCTGCAAAATCTTCAACTATGGATGGTTTAGATTCACTACTTTCTGTTGTACAAATGCCAAAAGGAGTTCCAGTTGCAACCGTAGCGATTGATGGAGGAGAAAATGGGGGTCTTTTAGCTGTGCAAATCTTGTCTGTAAAATATCCAGAGCTCAGGGAGAAATTTAGAAAATATAAACAAAAAATGGCTGAAGAAATTATTGAGATGGATAGAGAACTTTGTAATAATTAGGAGGCTTTTTTATGAGTGGTGTTATAGGTGCATACAGTAAAGAAAACGAAAATGTATCATCAATAATATATTATGGATTATATGCATTACAGCACAGGGGGGAAATAAGTGCGGGTATTGCAGTTAATAACAATGGTTTTGTAGATTATGTAAAAGATATGGGTCTTGTAAACGAAGTATTTGACAATCAAATAATAGATAGGCTAAGAGGAAATATTGCACTTGGACATGTTAGATACGCTGCGTCTTTTGAAGCAAAGGATAAAATCAATGCCCAACCATTGGTTGTAGGGTATAAGAAGGGAGCTTTGGCCATAGTACTTGATGGCAGTATTGTAAACTTTAGAAAACTAAGAGACCAAATGGAAGATATGGGTTCAATATTTCAGACTGATTTAGATACAGAAGTAATAGCAAATTTAATAGCAAGGTACCACAAGGACGACTTTAACGAAGCTATAATAAGATCTATAGAAGATGTTAAAGGTTCCTATGCGATGATTGCGATGACAAATGACAGAATGGTTGCTGCAAGAGATCCCCATGGGATAAAACCATTATCTATAGGAAGACTTGCTGGTGATTATATCTTTGCATCTGAAACATCAGCTTTTGATACTATTGGTGCTGAATTTATAAGAGATGTAGAGCCAGGCGAAATTATAATGGCAGATGAAAAAGGATTGACTACGATTTGGAGCGCGTCACAGAAAAGAACACTTTGTATATTTGAGCTTGTTTATTTAGCAAGACCTGATAGTACAATAGATAATAAAAGCGTTTATCTATCAAGATTAGAAGCTGGAAAACAACTATACAAAGAATTTCCTACTAAAGCAGATATAGTTATTGGTGCACCTGACTCAGGAATAGTTGCAGCTATTGGATATGCTGAAGGTTCAGGAATTCCTTATGCTGAAGGGATAATAAAAAATAGATATGTAGGCAGAACTTTTATAGAGCCAAATCAGGCAATAAGGGAACAGGGTGTTAGAATAAAACTCAATGCTTTAAAGGAAAACATTAGAGGGAAAAGTCTTGTTCTTGTAGATGACTCAATAGTAAGAGGAACAACTATTAAAAGAACAGTCCAGATGTTAAAAAATGCTGGGGCAAAAGAAGTTCATGTAAGAATATCATCTCCGCCGATTGTTCACTCTTGTTACTTAGGTGTAGACACTCCATCAGAAGAAAAATTAATTTCAAATTATATGGATGTAGACAAACTAAAAGAACAAATAGGGGCAGATTCACTGTATTTTATATCCTTGGAAGGACTTGTAAAAGCAGTTGGAGGAGAGAATTCATTCTGCAAAGGTTGCTTTAGTGGAGATTATCCAGTTGAAAAAGAATAATTACAAATGGAGGAGAGGGCATGTCACTAAACTATAAGGATGCAGGTGTGGATAAAGAGGCAGGATACAAAGAAGTTCAATTGATAAAGGGCTTTGTAGAAAGAACGAAGACACCGGGAGTTCTATCAAGTATTGGAGGTTTTTCAGGATTATATCAATTAGATATAAAAGATTTAGAAGAACCCGTTTTAGTTTCAGGAACTGATGGAGTTGGGACTAAATTAAAGTTTGCTTTTATGATGGATAAACACAATACTATTGGAGAAGACTGTGTTGCTATGTGTGCAAATGACATTATATGCCAAGGGGCTAAACCTCTATTCTTTTTAGATTATATTGCAACAGGGAAACTTGTACCAGAAAAAATGGCAGAGGTTGTTGAAGGGATTGCAGAAGGCTGCCTTAAGGCAGGCTGTGCGCTTATAGGTGGAGAAACTGCTGAAATGCCAGGCTTTTACAATGAAGGTGAGTATGATGTCGCTGGTTTTTGTGTAGGGCTTGTAGATAAAAGCAAAATTATAACTGGAAATAATATTAAAGCAGGAGATGTTATTATGGGTATACCCTCAAGTGGGGTGCACAGCAATGGATTCTCACTTATCAGAAAGATAGTTTTTGATAAAATGGGATTTTCAGTAGATAAGTATATTGATCAATTAGGAAAAACCCTGGGAGAAGAACTCCTTACTCCTACGAGAATATATGTTAAAGAAATATTTGACTTATTAACTAAAGTAGAAATAAAATCAATTTCTCATATTACAGGCGGGGGATTTTATGAGAATATCCCAAGAATGCTAAAAGAAAATACAAAAGCAATAATAGATGTTAATAAGATAAAAACACCTGAAATATTTAATTTACTAATGAAATGGGGAAATATTTCAATAAAGGAGATGTACTCTACTTTTAATATGGGAATAGGGATGGTTTTAATTATCTCAAGCGAAGATGTAGATAAAGTATTAGAACATAGTAACAACATCATTATCTTGGGAACAGTTGAAAAAGGCGAAAAGGGTGTTGATTTATGCCTAGAAAAAAAATAGGGGTTCTAATATCAGGCGGAGGAACAAATTTACAAGCAATTATAGATGCATGTGGTGGTAATAGGATAAATGGAGAAATTGTGCTTGTGATTTCAAATAAAAAGCAAGCTTATGGACTTGAAAGAGCAAAAAAAGCTGGAATTGATGCTATCTTTATAGATCCAAAGGAGTTTGGGAATCTTGAATACGATTTGGAGCTTATAAATGAGCTAGAAAGAAGAGACGTTCAGTTAATAGTGTTAGCAGGGTTTTTAAGGGTGCTTACTCCGGAATTTATAGCTAGATTTAAAGATAAGATTATTAATATACACCCATCACTAATTCCAGAGTTTTGTGGAGATGGTTTTTATGGAGAAAAGGTTCATCGAGCTGTCCTAGATTCAGCTTGTAAGTTCAGTGGTGCAACTGTCCACTTTGTAGATGAGGGAATAGATACTGGTGAAATTATTTTACAAGAAAGTGTAGAAGTGTTAAAAGATGACACTGTTGAATCTTTACAAAAAAGAGTGCTAAAAGTCGAGCATAAGATATTAGTAAAAGCGCTTAATGAGCTTTGCAAATAGATAATAAGGAGGAGACAAGTATGAAAAGAGCTTTGATAAGTGTATTTGATAAAACAGGAATAGTGGAATTTTCAAAAGGGCTAGTTGAACTTGGATGGGAGATTATATCAACAGGGGGGACCTACAAGCTACTTAAAGATAATAATATTAAAGTGAAAGAAGTAGGAGAAGTTACAAATTTCCCTGAAATCCTAGATGGGAGGGTAAAGACCTTAAACCCATATATACATGGTGGAATTCTCTTTAAAAGAGATACAAAAAACCATATAGAAAAAATTGAAGAACTTGGGATAATAGGGATAGATATGGTAGTTAATAATCTTTATCCATTTGAAGATACAATACATAAGGAAGGTGTTACAGAAGAAGAAATAATTGAAAACATTGACATTGGAGGTCCTTCAATGATTCGAGCAGCAGCTAAAAATTTTACAGATGTTATAGTTTTAGTCCATCCAAAAGATTATGATAAAGTGTTAGCTGAGCTCAGGGAAAATGGAGAAATAGATATTGAGACAAAAAAAGACTTTGCAAAAAAAGTTTTTAACTATACAGCATATTATGATGCATTAATTGCCCAATATTTTAATGATGAGTTGGGAGATGATTTCCCAGAATATTTAACACTTCCCTATAAGAAGAAATCTCAGTTAAGATATGGTGAAAACCCACATCAAAGAGCAAGCTTTTATATAGACCACGACGGATTAGAAGGAACAATAGCAGGAATGAACCAACTGCATGGCAAAGAACTATCATACAACAATATAAACGACGCAAATGGGGCCATAAGCTTACTAAAAGAGTTTTCTGAGCCAACTGCTGTTGCACTTAAGCATGCTAATCCTTGTGGAGTTGGGAGTGCTGATAATATTGAAGATGCTTTTAAAAAGGCTTATGAATGTGATAAACAATCTATTTTTGGAGGTATAATAGCTTTAAATCATGAGGTTACAAAGGGGCTTGCAGATATCTTAAAAGAAATATTTTTAGAGATTATAATAGCTCCTAGCTTTTCAAAAGAAGCAATGGAAATATTAATTCAGAAAAAAAATATTAGATTATTAGCAATAGATTCCTTATCTGAATGGAACTATAAAAGACCGAGCATAAAGCAAGTTGATGGTGGCTTGCTAGTTCAGGATAAAAATATATATCTTTTTGCTGAAGACCTTAATATAGTAACAGATAAATTTCCAACTGATAATGAAATTGACGATATGATTTTTGCATGGAAAGTGGCAAAGCATATCTCTTCAAATGGTGTTGTAATCGCAAAGGATAACGCAACTCTTGGTATAGGTCTAGGTGAAGTAAATAGGTTTTGGGCAGTAGAAAAGGCAATCCAAAGGGCTGGAAAAGAAGCAAAAGGAGCGGTATTAGCATCCGATGGATTTTTCCCATTTAAGGATTCAATAGAAGTTATTGGGAAAGCAGGCATAGCTTCTATTATTCAACCAGGTGGCTCTATTAAAGATGATGAAGTAGTCAAAGAAGCAAATCGGTCCCAAATAAAGATGGTGTTTACAGATATTAGACATTTTAGGCATTAGGGGGAGGCTTTAATGAAAATACTAGTAATTGGAAGCGGTGGAAGGGAGCATGCTTTGTGTTGGAAGTTAGGACAATCTAAAATGGTCAGTAAAATTTATTGTGCTTCTGGAAATGGGGGCACAGGACTCCACGCAGAAAACATACCTCTAAAGATTAATGATTTAGAAGGCTTACTCGATTTTGCTTTAAAAGAAAAAATAGATTTAACCATAGTTGGACCAGAAGACCCTCTTGTTCATGGAATAGTTGATTTATTTAAATCCCATAATTTAAAGATATTTGGTCCAGATAAATTTAGTGCAAGGCTTGAAGGAAGTAAAGATTTCGCTAAAGAATTTATGATAAAATATAATATTCCTACTGCTAACTATAAGACATTTTATGATTTTGATTCTGCTATAAATGGAATAGAAAGTTTCTCTTATCCTTTAGTAATAAAAGCCGATGGACTTTGTGCTGGTAAAGGCGTTACAATTTGCGAAGATAAAGAAACTGCAAGGAACATTTTAGATGAGATATTAAATAAAAAAGTATTTGGTAAAGAAGGAACAAAGGTGGTAGTGGAAGAGTTTTTACAAGGAGTTGAAGCTTCATTACTTTGTTTTGTATCCCATAATAAAATATTTCCAATGGAAAGTGCTAAGGATTACAAACAGATATACGAAGGCGATAAGGGCCCAAATACTGGGGGAATTGGTTGCTATTCTCCAAACCATTTATTTAACGAATCCTTAAAAGATATAATTAAAACAGAAGTTTTGGATAAAGTAGAGATTGGTTTAGATAAAGAAGGCCATGATTATACAGGCATACTCTTTATAGGATTTATGATAGATAAAAATATTCCAAAAGTGTTGGAATTTAATGTAAGATTCGGAGACCCTGAAAGTCAAGTGGTTCTTCCTAGGTTAAAATCTGATCTTGCCCAAGTGCTTTTGAAAGCAATAGAAGGTGACTTAGAAGAAAAAGATTTAATATGGAATAAAGAACCTTGTGTAACAGTGGTACTAACATCGCAAGGATACCCAGGAGAGTATATAAAAGGCTATAAGATAAGAGGATTAGATGACATGCCAGAAGAGATTATTGTATTTCATAATGGAAGCAAAAGAGAGGGAGGCTTTTTTTTAACAAATGGAGGCAGGGTACTCTCTATAACTTGTCTAGGAGAAATAAAAGAAGCTAGGGAAAATATCTATCGGTCAATAAAAATTTTGGACTTTGAGGGTCTAAGCTATAGAAAAGATATTGCAGAACTTAAATAAAAATATAAAATTAATGGTAATTAGCGGTAGATATTGTTTAAAATGCTAGAGTAATCTGCTATAGTAGAGGGTAGTAATGTTTTAAGGATAGTTTAATGAAAGCCTAATGTCAGTGTGTATTTTAAATAACTGATAAAGATCTAAAAAGGGGGAATCAATTTGAAAACAGATGTACAAATAGCACAAGAGTCAAAAATGTTACCCATTAGTGAGGTGGCTGCAAAGATAGGTATCTCAGAAGATGATTTAATTCATTATGGTAAGTATAAGGCGAAAGTATCCTTAGATGTATTAGAAAGACTAAAGGATAAACCTGATGGGAAATTGATACTTGTAACCGCAATAACTCCTACACCAGCTGGGGAAGGAAAGACAACTACTAATATCGGACTTTCTATGGGCCTAAATAAAATTGGCAAGACAGCAATAACAGCTCTTAGAGAGCCGTCACTAGGGCCAAGTTTTGGTATGAAAGGTGGAGCTGCAGGTGGTGGATTTGCACAAGTTGTACCTATGGAAGATATCAACCTCCATTTTACAGGAGACTTTCATGCAATAACAACAGCAAACAATCTTATATCAGCACTTTTAGATAATCATATTCACCAAGGCAATGCACTAGGAATTGATCCAAGAAGGGTTGTATGGAAAAGAGTAATGGATATGAATGATAGAGCCTTGAGAAATATAGTTGTAGGCTTAGGTGGAAAGCCAGATGGAATGCCACGAGAGGATGGATTTGATATAACTGTTGCATCAGAAATAATGGCTATATTCTGTTTAGCTTCAGACTTAGAAGACTTAAAAAGAAGAGTTTCAGAAATTGTTATTGCTTATAAATTTGATGGAAGTCCAGTATATGCTAAAGATGTCCATGCCCAAGGAGCAGTGGCACTTCTCTTTAAGGATGCTATAGCACCTAATCTTGTTCAAACTTTAGAGAATACACCAGCCTTAATTCACGGTGGACCATTTGCTAATATAGCTCATGGTTGTAACTCAATGTTAGCAACTAAATTAGGCTTAAAACTCGCTGATTATACCGTAACTGAAGCAGGTTTTGGAGCAGATCTTGGAGCAGAGAAATTTTTTGACATAAAAGCTAGATTTGGAAATCTTAAACCAGATGCAACTGTTATAGTTGGAACTGTTAGAGCACTAAAACATCACGGTGGAGCCAAAAAAGATGAATTAGGAATAGAAAATCTTGACTTTCTTTCAAAAGGATTTAAAAACCTTGAAAAACATATTGAAAATGTTAACAAATTTGGAGTTCCTGCAGTTGTTGCAATAAATATATTCCCTACTGATACTCAAGCAGAACTTGACTTTATCCTTAATAGATGCAAAGAAATGGGAGTTGCTGCTGTTTTATCTGATGTATGGGCAAATGGCGGAGATGGTGGTGTAGAGATGGCTAAGGCTGTAGTTGAAGTTGCTGAAAAAGGCGAAGCTAACTTTAAACCTCTTTACGATGTAAATGATACCATAGCTGAAAAAATTGAAAAGATAGCAGTAGAGATTTATGGGGCAGATGGTGTTGACTTTACAAATAAATGTCAAAAACAAATTGACAATATTGAGAAAATGGGTTTTGATAAAATGCCGATTTGTATGGCTAAAACTCAATACTCATTATCAGATGATCCACTACTATTAGGAAGACCCGAAGGTTTTAGAATAACAGTTAGAGATATTAAAGTTTCTAGAGGAGCAGGATTTTTAGTAGCTTTAACTGGAGAAATAATGACTATGCCAGGGCTGCCAAGGGTTCCAGCTGCAGATAATATAGATATATTGGAAAGTGGAGAAATAGTAGGCTTATTCTAGATTTTAATTTGCTGGGTGAAATACCCAGCTTTTTATTTACATTTACGCTTTTATACTGTACTATAGAAGTAGGCTAAACTAAATTAAAGATAGGGGTGGGTAATATGGTCTACAACTCTAAAATAAAAAGCAAGCAAGCTGATAGCTTATTTGAAGCTGTCTTAGCACTTGAAAACATGGATGAGTGTTACAGATTCTTTGAGGATATTTGTACAATCAAAGAGGTTCAAGCTATCGCACAAAGGTTTGAAGTAGCAAAGCTATTAAAAAACAATAAGACCTACAATGAGATTGAAGAAGCAACAGGGGCATCAACAGCAACCATAAGTCGTATTAACAGGTCTTTAAATTATGGTGCAGATGGTTATAAGATAGTTTTTGAAAGACTCGGTTTAATAGAAAGTGATAAGTAGGAAAAGGATTTCTCGAATGAAAATGGAACTTATATAATGGACAGTTATAAAAAAGAGCCTTAATATTATATAGGTTCTTTTTTTGTGCGGAAAATTTATATGAAATAGGGGCATTAGTGACAGGTCAGTAGATCAATGTGCCATAAGAAATCCTGTCATTCAGAGGAGCGTAGCGACGAAGAATCTGTATTTTAGATCAAAGATTCCTCGTTACACTCGGAATGACAAACTTTTCTTGGCTGCACAACATTAACTTTTAAGCATTATTTAGGAATGAAACTATCAAAGATAAACAAATCAAATATGTCTTTATTTTTTTCGTATTCTGACTGTGATTTTATTGTATAAGCTATTAATGGTACTTTAAATAATTTTTTATTAATCCTTAAAGAAAGGTTGCTTTTATCACGATGATCATATGCTATAAAATCTGGTTTCGTAAGAAAGTTTAGCATTAGATTTTTCATTAAAAAATTAATTATTAAGTTTTTCTTATTTTCCTTAAAAAAGTCTAGTGACAATTGACCTCTTGTAGTTTTTGGCCTATTTTTTTTATACCAAAGCAATATCGAGGGGTTAAAAGATTCAACAGCATAAACACCATTGTAAGCATCTAATAAAGGTGCGATTACTTCACAAATTTTAGTATCAGTTCCCATATTAAGTTTAATCTCTACGATTATAGGAACCTGATCATTTATTATAGATAATACATCTTCTAAGAGTGGAATCTTATTATCTGTTTCAAATAGATACAAATCTTGTAGGTCATTATAAGCTAAATCAGATATGTTTTTATCTACACCACATACTCTTAAAAGATTTAAATCATGGACAACAACGGGGATATTATCTTTTGTAATTCGTACATCAATTTCTATCCCGTAACCTTTATCTATTGCTAGTTGAAAGGCAGGCAAGGTGTTTTCAGGAGTGCTTTTATTATTGAACAATCCTCTATGGGCATAATGCCTATTTAAAAACGGCTCTATCTTATTTTTTCTTTTTTTACCTGGATAAATAGTATAAAAATATAAAAATAGTAAAGCTAAAATAAAACTAAAAAACATAAAATCTCTCCTAATCGTCTATATCAAAATTGTCTAACTTGTTTTTTATTATTGGCTTTGAATCACCGTGCTTTACAAAGAGCATTGTGACCAAAGATGCTAAAGAAAAGAATAGAGAGTATGGGAAAAGAGTACGATAGCTAACATTTTCCAACAAAAATCCTGATAATATGGGTGTAAATATTTGGGCAGACATTGAAAAAGTGTAATAAAGTCCTGTGTATTTCCCTATATCGCTACTAGAACTTATCTCTACTACCATAGGATATGAGTTAACGCTAATAGCAGCCCAACCGATACCAGTAAAGGCGAAAACAACATTTATAAGTGGTGAATATTCAACAAATAAAAATCCAAAGAAATAAGATAGACTCATTAAACTTATACCAATAATAATAGTTTTCTTTCTACCGATCCTACTAGAGATAAATCCTATGGGTATATAAGATAAAATTGCAGCCCCTGTGGCAACAAGAAGTGCATTGGCAAAACCTCCGCCCTGAAGGTTCCAAATACGTGTAGCATATCTTGAAAATGCTGTAGTTACGGCATTATAAGCTGTAAACCATAGAAAAATTGAAGCAAGTATAAAATAAAGACTTCTTTTAACATCCCCTGGCATTTTTTGTCCATGAGCACCGTTAGCTAGTTTTCCATCTTCATCTTGCTTATCATTAAAACTCTGCATCTCTTTTGAAAGTTTATTCTCTTTAATTGTTAGAAGTAATACTATAACAGCAGAGAGCATTAAAATCCCAATAGTTAAAAAAACATAAAAATAGCTTGGATTCTCTACTTTAGGAATCAATATTCTCATCACCAAAAGAGAAAAGATTGCTCCAACTGCTCCCATAAGATTTATTATGGCATTAGCCTTTGATCTAAGAGGTTTTGGTGTTAAATCTGGCATAAGTGCAACTGCCGGTGAGCGGTAGAGGCTCATTGAAAGCAAAACAACACCTAATGCTATAAAAAACAATGGAAAATTCTTTGTTAAGTCCGCATAAGGTATCAATAGCATAAAAATTACCGCAATAAGAGTACCCGCAATTATAAATGGTGTTCTCTTTCCCAATCGTGTATTTGCTTTATCGGATAATGCACCAAAAAAAGGAAGTAGAAAAAGTGCCAATGCATTATCTAAAGCCATAATAGCTCCTGTTAATGTTTCCCCTATGGAGAATGTATTTTGAAGTATTAGTGGGATTATATTATCATAAAGTTGCCAAAATGCTGATATTGATAGGAATGCAAGACCAATAAAAAAAGTTCTCTTTGTGTTAAGTTTCACTTAGCACCTCCTAGGATTATTATATAAATTATACCACTAAAGAGCTCTTGTGTTAATAATTGCATAGCAAGGTATTGCAATTATTATAAAAAGGGTATATAGTTAATAGTATTAATAGTTAATGGTGTTAATCAAGGAGGGGACTTATGAATAAGAAAGTTTTAAAACTAGAACTAATAGATAGTCTTGAAAAAATATATTATATGGAAGCTTTTAGTCAACTTGCCGAATTTTTACAAGGAGAACTTTATTTATTGCGATTTTTAGCATTAAACAAAGAAGTGGAAATTGGTCCATCGGAACTAAGTGAACGGCTACACATGTCTAGGCCAAGGATTACTGCAACTATTTCTGCTTTAAGAAAGAAAGGTTTTGTTAATACAGAGTTAGATAAAAAAGATAGACGAAGATTAAAGGTGAGAATAACAAAAAAAGGTATAGATTATATAATTAAAAAACAAGCTCTTGTGGATGAAAATTTTGAAGAGTTTATAAATGGAATTGGTGAAGAGGACACAAAAGAACTTATAAGAATAGTAGACTTGGCAGTAGAAATTATGAAAAATAAAAAAAGTTTAAATGGAGAAAAGCTATGAAAGATTTTGTTTACTTAGAAAATGTTCAAAAATATTATCATATGGGAAACCAGGTAATATCAGCTGCTGACGGCGTAAATTTCTCTGTCAGTAAGGGTGAATTTTGTGTTATCGTTGGGCCTAGTGGATCTGGTAAGACCACAGTATTAAATATTATAGGTGGAATGGATTCTTGTGATGGTGGAAAGATTATGTTGGATGGTTTAAAGGTACACAAACTGAATGAGAGGCAGCTTACAGATTATAGGCGTTATGAGGTGGGTTTTGTCTTTCAATTCTATAACTTGATACAAAATCTTACAGCATTAGAGAATGTTGAGCTTGCATCACAGATAAGTAAAAATCCACTAGATCCAAAAGAAGTATTAAAACAGGTAGGACTTGAAGACAGGATGGATAACTTTCCAGCTCAGCTTTCAGGGGGAGAACAACAAAGAGTAGCTATTGCAAGAGCCCTTGCAAAAAATCCAAAGCTACTACTTTGTGATGAACCAACAGGTGCATTGGATTATGAAACTGGAAAGAACATACTAAAGCTTTTACAAGATAGCTGTAGAATAACTGGGAAAACAGTTATTTTAATTACACATAATCAAGCAATATCTCCAATGGCAGATAAAATCATCCACCTAAAAAATGGGCAAGTGGGAGAAATAGTCGAAAACCATACTCCTATTCCTGTTGAAAGGATTGAATGGTAGTGAGGAACTCATATTTAAAAATTATTTGGAGAGAATTTAAAAGCAGTTTTGGAAGATTTGCGGCTATATTTGGTATAGTCGCACTTGGTGTTGGATTTTTATCAGGCCTTCTTGTTACTACTCCAGATATGCACAACTCAGTAGATGAGTACTATGATAAACACAATATGG
The DNA here is from genome assembly GCA_964604145.1 of uncultured Gudongella sp. Classification (GTDB taxonomy): domain Bacteria; phylum Bacillota; class Clostridia; order Tissierellales; family Tissierellaceae; genus Gudongella. The sequence goes on from CAZRXS010000002.1 coordinate 33,194, forward strand.
CAGATATATTTATTAAAGCTACTATGGGTCTTACAGAAGAAGACTTAGAAAAAGTAAAAGAGATTGAAAATATTAAGGACGTAATGCCTGCTTATGTTATGGATAAACTTTTGCAAATAGACAGTAAAGGTGGGGTAGTGGCTAAAATATATGGACTTCCACTTTTAGATTATGATGAAGAAAACACAATAAATAGACTTGAACTCTTTGAAGGAAGAATGCCTAGGACTATTAGAGAGTGCCTCGTTGAAAGAGAGGGAAGCCACCTTGAAGATATAAAAATAGGGACAAAGTTAAAAATCTCTAAAGAAAATAAAGACTATGAAGATATAGACGACTTATATGATGTTAAAGAATACAAAGTTGTGGGGATTGTTGGAAATAGCTTTCACTTTTCCATGGAAAGAGAAGCCTCAAATGTGGGAAGTGGTAAACTTGGAACTATCGTATATGTGGATAAAGAAGCTTATGCACTTGAGGAATACACAGATTTTTATATAGTTGCAGATAATGCTTTGAAAATGAATAGTTTTGCATCAAGATATCAAGATTACATAGAAAAAATTAGAGAAGAATTAGAAAGCTTTGGAGAAAAGAGATCCCTTATAAGAAAAGAAGAAATATTAGATACCGCAAACGAAGAACTTAAAGATGGTTATAAAGAGTATTATGAGGGCAAAGAGGAGGCTGACAAAGAACTTTCAGATGCAAAGGATAAGATAAATAAAGGTAAGAAAGAGCTTGAAAAATCTTTAGTCGATATAGAAACAGCAGAAATGGAATTGATAGATGCCAGAAAAACACTAGATAAAGAAAATAAAAAAGCAATAAAAGAAATAGAAAGAAATGAAAAAAATCTTGAAAAGGCAAAGGTAGATTTAATAAAGGGAGAAGAAGAATTAAAGGCTTCAAAGCTAGAATTAGAAAATGGCGAAGAAGAATACCAAAAAGGTTTAAAAGGTTATTTAAAAGGAAAAGAGCAGTTAGAAAAAGCAGATAAAGAGTTTATAAAAGGTGAAAAAGAATTTTTAGCAGGCGAAAAAAATTTTTTAGAAGCTAAAGAGGAGCTAAATAAAGGAAAGAGGGAATCTGCTAAAGCTAAAATCTCTTTACAAGAAGCAGAAGTTAAATATAAAAAAGGTATTGCTGAACTAAAGGCAGGGAAAACCTTGTTTCTTAGTTCAATTAAACCAATTGCTGATAATATAGGTTATCCTTCAGCTGAAGCGCTTATATCTACAGAAAGTGGTAGGGGAGTATTAAGAGGGTATTTGAGAAATGCCAAACAAGAATTGATACAAGCTTTAAATGAAGCCAGAGCAGGTAAGGTGCAAGTTGAAAATAATATAAATTTGCTTAATCAAAACAAATCAGAGATAATAGCACAGCTAGCGCAATTAAAAGCTCAATCACAAAACCCAGACTTAGATGAACAAGAGTTACAAGTTATTGTAGAACAAATAAGAATACTTGAAGAACAGCTAGCAAGTATTGAACAAAATTTAGATAATTTAAGTGCACAGCTAGTAGAATTAAACAGCACAATACCATATCTAGAAGAGCAGTTGAATATACTACCAGAGTATGATTTTCTAATTCAGCAGTGGAATACAATAAAAGAAAATGAAAGCAGGCTAGAATCGGCAAAACAAGAGATAGATTTTGGATGGGCGGAGTATAAAAAAGGTTTACAACAGTTGCAAGTGGCAGAAAAAGAATTAGCAATAGCAGAAAGGGAGATACAAAAGGGTAGAAAAGAGCTTGAAAAAAACAGAAAAGAATTGGCTAAGGCAAAAAAAGAATTAGAAGATGGATTTAAAGAGCTAGAACTTGCTAAAAAAGAACTTGAAAAAGGCAACAAAGAATATAATAAGGGCTTGTTAGCAATTAACGATGGTTGGAAAGACTATTATAAGGGGAAAGCAGAACTAGAGAATGCCAGAATTACTTTAGAAAACGAGATGGATAAAGCGATAGAGGAAATAGAAGTAGGAGAAGAAAAGTTAGCTAAAGGTCAAAAAGAATACGAAAATGGAATAAAGGATATAGAAGAAGCGGAGAGAGAATATAAAAAGGCAAAAGAAGAGGTCGAAGAGGAACTAGATGATGCTTATGCAGAATTAATGGATGCAGAAGAAGAAATAAGAGATTTAGAAGATCCTGAGTGGTATGTTTTAGACAGAAGTGCTAACATGAGTTATGTTAGTTTTGATTTAAATGCAGATAAAGTAGCAGCTATATCAAGAGTATTTCCAATATTTTTCTATCTTGTGGCAGGACTAGTAGCTCTTACAACTATGACTAGGATGGTAGAAGAAGAAAGAACACAAATAGGAGTTTTAAAAGCACTTGGCTATAACAAATTAATTATAATTTTCAAGTATTTACTTTACTCTGGTCTGGCAAGCATATTAGGGAGTATAGCAGGCCAAATTGTAGGTTTTAAAGTAATTCCTAGGGTTTTATGGAATGCCTATGGGGTTATGTATCATTTGCCTGAATTTTTATCAGACTATAACACAAGAATTGCATTACTATCATCAGGTATGGCTATAATAAGCACAGTTGTCGCAACATATTTCTCAGCAAATGGAGCTTTAAAAGAAAAGCCAGCAAATTTAATGCTTCCAAGGGCACCTAAAAGTGGTAAGAGAATACTACTTGAAAGAATTAAACCTTTATGGTCAATTTTAAGCTTTAATCAAAAATCTACAGCAAGAAATATTTTTAGATATAAAAAGCACTTTTATATGACGGTAATTGGAGTCTCTGGATGTACAGCATTACTAGTTGCAGGTTTTGGGCTTAGAGATTCAATAAAAGATATAGGGACACTTCAATTTGAGGAACTATTTCAACATGAATTAGAAATAGAGTTAGAAGAAGATTTTCCTTTAAGCGACATAGATAAAATCATAGGTGGACATCCTGAAATATTGGAAAATTTGGAAGTGTTTTCAGATAGAGGCTATATAGAATACCAGGGCAGGTCCATAGAGACAACTCTTGTTGCAGTAGAAGAGATGCAAGATTTCTCAGGTTATGTAGTGTTTAGAGATAGAAAAAAGGGTGAAATTATAGAAACTGAAAGTGATGAGATAGTAATTTCTGAAAAAGTAGCAGAAGTCCTTGGAATTAAAGAAGGAAATACAATAATTTATGAAAACTTTGATGAAAAGAAAAGAGAATTTCAAGTAGATGTAATTACAGAAAACTATCTTGATAATTACATCTATTTGAAAAAGAGCATTTATGAAGATGTATACAATGAAAAACAGGAAAATAAAACTATATATATAAAGACAGGAGAATTAGAAAATGATGAAAAAGATGAGTTAATAAAAGAGCTATATGGAAAAGATGGCGTTTTAAATGCTGAGTTTATTTCTGAAAGAAGAGGTTTATTTGATAATCTTATTATGAGTATAAATTATATAGTTGGTGTTATAATAATATCTTCAGGATTATTAGCTTTTATTGTGCTATATAATCTTACAAATATTAATATAAACGAGAGACGAAGAGAGCTTGCTACCCTAAAAGTTCTTGGTTTTCACAATGAGGAAGTATCAGCTTATATATTTAGAGAAATTACAATACTATCTATTATTGGAACTCTAGTAGGTCTTTTATTAGGAAAGTACCTACACCAGTTTATAGTTTTAACAGTTGAAAATCCCAACTTTATGTTTGGGAGAGATATTTCCTGGTTAAGTTATTTACTATCAAGCATCATAACACTTGTTTTCTCAGTAATTGTAGATTTATTTATGGTTAAAAAGCTTATAAATATAAAAATGGTGGATTCATTAAAAGCAAATGACTAACAAAGAAAAACAAAGGGGACGGTTATTTTTGTCCCCAAGTTTTTGGTAAATTTAAGAATAGGGGAAGGAGAGGCTATTTTAGATGGCTACAATAGTCCTTCTAAGTGGAGCTTCAATTGTTTTATATTTTTCTAAATATAGTTTTAGTACATCAATAGCATAAATACCCAAGTCTTCTCTATTATGCCCATATTTATTGGGTATACCTTGACTGGTTACATATACAGCATCGTAATTTTTTTTAAAATCTACCTTTTCACCATTAACAAAGAGCTCTTGTATTCTATGACCATAATCATTTTCTATTTTAAAATAAAGGTTTATACCAAGACATCTTTTTACATATCCACCCATTTGTTTGTAAGGATCTTTTGCAAAGGTTCTTTCTAAGTTCTCTTCTAACATATCCCATAATTCTTTACCAGTAATTATAACTTTTGATACAGGGGGATTGACAGGAATTATATTCCAAAGATCATTCTCAGTTATATCACCCTTTGGTATAGGGGCGCCGTATCTCCAACCATTTGAAAAAGCTATTTCAGATCCCGAATAATCAATTAAACTCTGAAGCAAGAAATTATCCATTGTAGATTCTAGTACCTCTGTTCTAGTTAAATCGGTTTTTGTTATGCCAATTATTTTATTTAGTTTTTCCCTATATGGCTTTAATTTTTCTTCAATCTGTTTTTTCATATCAGGGTCTTCTGGAATATTTTTGTCCATGACTGCTAATTTATGGGTATAACTATTTATTTTTCCATTATCTATAATTAAGTTTAAATGCCCTAAAAAAGATCCGTGACAACCTGACTGAATAATTATAGTGCCATTAACTTCTGAGGGTTTGTAAAGTCTATTATGCGTATGAGCACTTAAAAGCACATCAATTCCCTCGACTTCTTGAGCAAGCTTTACCTCTTGAGGATATCCCAAGTGAGATAATAGGATTATTAAGTCAGCTCCATTTTGGTTTTTTAGTTCATCAATATACTTAGGTAGTTCCTTATTTCCTAGAGTAAAATACAATCCTTTACTAAAGTGTTTTGGCATAGTTTTATCAATAATAGTTGCTGCGATACCTATAATGCCAATTTTTAAGTCTGAAAATTCCTTTATGATATAGGGCTTAAAAACAAGTTCATCTGTGTTTTTATCATAACAATTTATAGCAAGCATAGGATAGTTAATTTTACTTAATAGTGATTGGAATATTTTTGGCCCATAAGCAAATTCCCAATGAGCTGTCATAGCATCTATTTTTAAGCTATTTAAAAATTCAGTTAAAATTTCGCCTTTTGTTTCCACTACTGGATATGTCCCGTGAAAGGTATCCCCACCATCTAAAAACAGCACATTATCACTTTCATTTCGCACTTGTTGCAAGTATGAGGCAATCCTTGCATAGCCTCCTGCTCGAATAAATTCTGCATGATTCCCCTTATAAAAATGCTCATAATGTTCTTCTAAATATCCGTGTGTATCATTCATCTGAATTATAGTTAATTTTTTTTCCATCATTTTCTCCTTTTGCATTTTTTTAAATAAAGATCTACTTTAATAACTTATACCCAGAATATAACTAGAATATAAAATATTATTTTATACAATTCATGATTTTCTAAGAAATGGGTATATATAAAAAAGAAATTAGAGAAATAATACTAGAAAAAAGGATAAGGGAGAGGATAAAATGGCTTTTTTCGACAAATTGGGGGATATAGCAAAGAATATAGGAGATAAAACAGGAGATGCTATTGAATCAACGAAATTAAACAGTGAAATGTCTTCTAAGAAAAGAGAAGTTTCGCAACTAAAGCAAAAAATCGGAGATTTTTATTATGACAAGTATAAAATGGGAAAGGTTATAGATCCAGAGGTATTGGAATTTTTCATGGGAGTAGATGAACTTATGCTTGAAATAAATGCCCTGCAAGCAGAGATAAATAACATCAAAGGAGAAAGAGAATATAAATCAGCACCTGTATCATCTCAGCCAATAGGTATTAAATGTTCAAATTGTGGGACGGTAAATGATATTGGGAAAAAATTTTGCTTTGAATGTGGAGCGAAGCTAGAAGAACCTCAAATATAATCAAGAAAACTGTGTGTAAAAGCGCTATCCAAGTTAGAAGATAGCGTTTTTACACACATTACATTTACATTACAATAATACTAGGCTGTTTTACAATATTCTAGTGGGGTAGTATAAGTACATACAGATGAATTGATAACTGTAAATATGTTAAGGAGGAAATAATTATGAATAGGAAAATTTTATCATTGTTCCTAACGCTTATAATGGTTTTAGGAAGCTTTAGTACTGTATTTGCTGTTCCTTTTGATGTTGTAGGAACGACTTTTGAAGATGCAGTAGTAAGGTTAGAAGACTTAGAGGTTTTAAAGGGGTATCCTGATGGGAGCTTTAGGCCTTCAAGTAATATTACAAGAGCTGAATATGCTGCAGTAGTAGCACGGGTAAAAGGCCTTGAGGATGCAGCTATGGCTAGTATGGGCACAACAATTTTCGGGGATGTTCCAGCAAACCTTTGGGCATCAGGATATATAAATGTATCTGAGCAAGCAGGACTAATAAAAGGTATGGGAATTTACAATGGAGTAAATACCTTTGGACCCCAATTAAACATAACTTATGAACAAGCAGTTACTTTAGTAGTTAGAGCGTTGGGATTTGAAATAGAAGCAATGGCTAATGGCGGATATCCAAGCGGGTATCTAATGATTGCAGCTCGAGAAGGCCTATTACAAGATGTAAATGGAACTTTAGGTGCATTAGCTACAAGAGGATTAGTCGCTCAATTAACTTATAATGCACTAGATATCCCATTAATGGGAACTAATAAGTATCTATTTAATGACCTTCGAATGATTAATGAAGCAGCGGCTTCTGGAAATTGGGGATCAATCAATGCAGCAACTTTTGCAGCTGCTGGAATCACAGGTGTTACAGCAGCAAATATAGGAAACCTTATATCTACTTTAGAATCATTAGCAGGTGGAGTTAATCAAAACTGGCCACCATCAGCTATACAAGGAGTATTTGATACTTTAGTAGTGGGGAAAAAAGTTATTTCAGCAGAAGCTTTAAGTGCAACAAAAATGGAGATTGAATTTAATGTAGAATTAGACTCTACAGATGCTGTAACAGTAGCACCCTATAAGCTTTCTATAAGTGGAGTAACCTTTACAGGTGTTCCTGAATTATCAGCAGATGGAAAGAGGTTAGTATTTACTGCAAGTGCTCCGATAGATGTGAATAATGCGGCACTTATAGTTGAGCCAATTCAAACAAAAGAAAACCCAACGGTAATGACAGATAGATTTACAAAATTATTCACATATAAAGATACAATAAAGCCAGAATTAGATGCAGTAGTAAGTAAAACAAATGGCGCTGTAGCTACTAGTGTAAATCTACAATTTAGTGAACCAATACAGACATTAGGAAGCGTTAAAATAAACAATGTAGTAGCAGCTCCTGTCGGTTTTGTCTCAGGGGATGATAATGCTAACTTCACAGGTTTATCCTTAAGTGCATCAGGAACACACACAGTCCAAATTGTAGGATTAACCGATGAGCAAAATAATATGGCAAATGTAATTAACGATACTTTTACTGTAGTTGTAGATACAGTAAAACCAAAAGTTTCACTTTTAGCTTCAGCAGATAAAGACAACGTAATTATTGCAACATTCGACAAAGCAGTAAGCGTAGCTAGTGCAACAGGAGCTTTAGTAGCAAACACAATTGTTAAAGATGAAAGTCTTGCTGCAATGGGGAGTTTGGCAGCGGTTCCAATGAATGCATCAGGTGGGTTTGCAACAAAATTTGAAATCGAAGTTACTGCACCATTTGGGCCTGCAACTAGAAACTTAAGTGTTGTAATACCTGCGGGTATTGTAGACTCAGTGGGAAATGCAGTGGTAGCAACAACAAAGACAGTAACTTTAATAAAGGATACAACAGCACCTAAAATTGAAGCAGTTGGACCTATGAAAAATCCAAGTGATGAAGTTGTGGCTTTAATACTATCAGTAGATTCAACACTGGATGCAAAAGGACCAATAGCAGCAGGTGTTTTGAAAAACTCACTAACAGTAACTGACCCAGATGGTGTTCTTTTAGATTCTTCAACTTGGTTAGGTGGCTTATCTCAAAATGCGATCACAGCAGGAGATAGAAAGATAACTATGCCATTTGCTGTACCAGCAAAATTATATGGAGAATATACTATTGCTTTTGCAGCTGGATTAGCAACAGATCAAGCGGATACACCAAACAACCTAAAAGCAAAAACGGTTACAATTGACTTTGGGCCAGCACCATCTTCAGGATCCTTCTCATTAGTAGCAGGAGATGTAACAAGCGGGGGAACTAATATATTTGTAGTAGACTTCGGAGACCCTGTAAGAGGAGGAAATATTTCAGGTTCAGCTACAGATCTTGCAAATTATAGCTTAGATGGAGGAAACCTTCCAGCAGGAACTACAATTACACTAAATGCAGCAAAAGATAAAGCAACCATAACATTGCCAGCAGAATCAATAGCAACAACAGATTCAGCTGCCTTATTCACAATAGAAAATGTAATGAAGATTTCTGGTGAAACTATAGATTCATTTGCAACAACAGTAGGAGTGGTTGACAATGTTAAACCAGTAATGAATTCAGCAGTATTGAAAAACGATAATACTCTAGTTGTGGGAATTAGCGAAGGAATATCAACACCTCTTCCTAATGCTGCAGACTTTTCTATAAAGATAAATGGAAAAGCTTTAAGCACAACACCAGCATTTACAGCAGGAACAGGATCAGATTTTGGTAAATTTATACTAGATTTAGATCCATTAGTCTTAAATGATGGAACACAAACCTATATTGATATTGATGGAAATTCAACTTATAATGCTGCTAATGATGTTTTCATTAAAACAGAAGCAGTCCAAACAGCATTTACTATGAACACTTCTCCAATAGTAACATCATTGACCATTGAAGTAGTAGGATCAGCAACAACAGATAATGCTACTCCAGCAAATGGATTAAAGATGGGAACAATAATCACAGCTAAATAAATTTAAGCAATAAAAAATCCCCAAAGCACAAAATGCTTTGGGGATTTTAAATGTTTATTTATAAATCAAAATCATTTGGTACTCTCCATCCCAATCAACTGTATATCCTAAATTTTCTGCAACTGCTCTAACAGGAATAAAGGATATTCCATCTATAATAACAATAGATGTATTTAATGAATGGGTTCTTCCATCTTTAAGTAAAATTTGGTTATTTGCATTAAAGATTAATTGGTTTTCATCTTTAGCAATAGTTATTTCCTTAGTATCTTTATTCCAAGTTATATTTGCATCAAATGCATCTGCCATATCTCTTGAGGACACTAAATAGCTGTCATCTATAAGTATAGGTTCGTTAGTAAATTGTACAAGCTGATCTTCAACTATAACCAATAATCCCATATCTTCTTTCATATCTGGTATCATAGATTCTATTAACTCCATATAATCTAGGGAGTTTTCTTCTGTGGTAAGAGGGATTGTGATCTCTAAAACTTCATTTATACTAGTGATTTCTGTATTATATGAAACTGATAGTTCAAAAATTGGAGTTGGCATATCTTGTAAGAGTTCATTTTCTTCCATAAGAGCTTCGTCTTCTTCTATTGAGTCAGCAACAAGAGCAATAAGTTGACTTGTATCAATTAAGAAATTCATTTCTCCTTCTTCACTTACAAAATATCCATCTTCATTAATTCCATAAGTAATAAGGATACCATCTTCTCCAAGTATGGTTAATTCTTCAAGTTTTTCAAAGAAATCACGAGCTTTTTCAACCATTTCTCCAATATTTTCAGTTATTGAAAATTCCTCTGGCATTTCCTCTCCAGATAGACCCATTAACTCAGTCATATAGTCTCTAAATAATGGAATTATATTTTCATCTTGTAACAAGGAGATGGTCGTAAATTTAAGAAAGTCTTTGAAAGAATCATTGTCAAACTCAACTTGGTAGTATTTGATTTTTTCACCATCTACTGTTTTCTCATCTAACTTAGTTACAACATCAAGATCTGAATCATAGTTCTTAATATAATCTACAAAGGCATCAACGAATTTCTCTTGATACTCCATTGCTATGGACATAGTTTTATCTAAATCTACTTGTTCAGGGGTATCTTCTTCCATTTCTAAAATAGCATCATTCATTGTATCAAAATCTAGAACGATATATTCTTTTTCAGCACCACCGGGTATAAAATTCATTAGCATTGAAGGGAGCTTAAATATTTCCTTTAGGACTGGTTTATCACCACTTATATCCATATCAACCCAAATAGATGAATCAAAACTCATATCGGGTAATTGAACATTTGCATCAATCTGAGCTTTAGCTATAGTTTGTTCTTCATTTGTAACAGACTTTTGGCTAAAGGATAATTTCATACCATTAATCTGATCAATAAATCCATCAAAAGTAGCTTGTGTATCTTCATCAAGGCCCTTAGCACTTAAATTGAATTCCATATTACCAGTACTTTCTAGGCTCAACATCTCTTGACTCTTAATAAAAGCATCCATTAAATCTTTTTCGTCTTTATTACATCCGGTAAATAATGATGCAATAATCAACACTATTAATAGTAAGGATAACTTTTTACATCTTTTCAAAATAAAACCTCCTGTATTATATATTTTCTTGTTAACATTCTTACATAGAATAGATTAACATATTTACGGGTCTTTTTCAATGACAAGAACTTTGACGCGATATGAACTTTGATATTTGAAATTAAAATTCTTTCCTAATAGTTTTAATATTTTACATTGGAATTATCTTCCTCAATGCTATATAATTTAAGTAGAGATAAGGATGGTGGAAAATGGATTATTTAAAAGGACTTAATGATAGACAAAGACAAGCGGTTCTTCATACTGAAGGGCCTTTACTTATTATGGCTGGTGCTGGCAGCGGGAAAACTAAAGTTGTCACCCATAAAATAGCATATATAATTGCGGAAAAAAGAGTTTCACCTGGAGAAATTTTGGCGATTACATTTACTAATAAAGCTGCAAATGAAATGAAGACACGGGTAGCGAAGTTAATTGATGTAAATGTAGATGCAATGTGGATGGGGACATTCCACTCTGTTTGCGTTAGGATGCTAAGGCGAGATATTGATAAATTGGGCTATGAAAAAAGTTTCTCAATTTATGATAGAGCTGATCAAAAAACTCTTGTTAGAGAAATTATTAAGGAATTAAGACTTGATAAAGAAACATATAAGGAAAACTCTATTTTATCAAAGATTGGAGAGCTTAAGAATACTGGAGTGGCTCCGGATGAATATATAAACGAAAATTATTCTGATTTTAGAAAAAGAAATATTGGTGAAGCATATGCACTATATCAAAAAAAGCTTCGTTTTTATAATGCGCTTGACTTTGATGACCTTCTTATTAAGGGAGTAGAGCTTCTTAAATCAGATGAAAAAATTCGGAAATACTATCAAAGTAGGTTTAAATATATTTTCGTAGATGAGTATCAAGATACAAATAAAGTTCAGTATCAATTTGTAAAGATACTTTCAAAAGTCAACAATAATATTTGTGTAGTTGGAGATTCAGATCAAGCAATATATTCATGGAGGTATGCTGATATTACAAATATTCTGGATTTTGAAAAAGACTTTCCAGGGGCTAAGGTTATTCTACTAGAACAAAACTACCGGTCTACTGAGACAATCTTAAAAGTGGCTAATGAAGTTATAGGCTATAATTTAGGCAGAAAGCCAAAGAACTTATGGACTGAGAAAAAACATGGAAAGCCTGTGACCTATATTCAGCTTGAATACTCAGAAGAAGAAGCAGCTTATGTCGCAAAAAGAATACATCAATTAATCTACAAGGGTTATAAATTAAAGGATATTGGGATTTTATATCGTACAAATGTTCAATCTAGACCTTTTGAGGAAGCTTTTATGGCCGAGGAACTCCCATATAAGGTAGTAGGCGGACTTAAGTTTTACGATAGAAAAGAGGTTAAGGATATAATTGCGTATTTGAATTTTATCCAAAATCCAAATGATAATATAGCATTAAAAAGAATAATAAATATTCCTAAGAGAGGCATAGGAAATGCAACAATTGAAAAACTAGAAGCTTATGCTGGAGAAAAGGACGATTCTCTTTTTGCTGCAGTGCTTGATATAGAAAATATCCCTTCTTTAAACGCAAGAGCGAGAAATTCTATTGGCCCATTTGTTGATGCAATGGGGATATTAATGGCTAAAAAGGAATTGATGGGTGTTAAGGATTTTATTGAAGAAATGATAAATACTACTGGGTATATTGAGGAGCTGGAAAGAGAAAATACTATTGAAGGAAAGACGAGAATTGAGAATATAAAGGACTTTTTATCTGTGGCTGTAGCTTTTGAAAAGAAGAACCCAGGCCTAGACTTAGAAGATTTTTTAGCGAGTGTCTCTCTTCTTTCTGATGTAGATAAAACCGTTGATTCTGATAATGCAATATCTATGATGACAGTCCATAGTGCAAAAGGATTGGAATTTCCAATAGTGTTCTTAGTTGGTATGGAAGAGGGGTTATTTCCTATTTCAAGGTGTTTGGATTCTCCTAATGAACTAGAGGAAGAGAGAAGACTATGCTATGTAGCAATTACTAGGGCAAAAGAACATCTATATATAACCAATGCTAAAAAGCGAACACTTTATGGAAGTACAAACTATACATTGCCCTCAAGCTTCTTAAATGAGATGGGCGACACTATAGAAGAAGATACATCAGAGCAGAAAAAAAAGCCAGCTCCAAAATACAGTGAAGAACTAATTCGAACTACTGAATACACTAAGGATAACTTTATGCCAAAAGCAATTATAAAGAGAAAACCTATTTCTGGTATTGATATTGGAACAAAGATAAAGCACGATCAATTTGGGGTAGGAATGATAGTGAGGATTCAAGAGGCAAAGGACGATAAAAAAGTTACAATTGCTTTTGATGGTCAAGGTCTAAAAACTTTGTTATTATCTCTTGCGCCAATTACAAAAATATAGTTAAAAAAATACTGTATAATTGTAAAATAAAGTTTTGCTTGGTGAAGTTAAGAGCAGCTATAAAATAGATGGAGGATACTATGGATAAGAAAGATAGGATGAAAGAGTTAATTAAACTAATAGACCAGCACAATTATAATTACTATACTCTTGACAATCCTAAGATTTCGGATAAAGAGTATGATCTTTTATATGATGAATTAGTGGACTTAGAAAAAAGCCTTGGGATTGTTTATGGATATTCGCCAACTCAAAGGGTTGGAGGTGAAGTATTAGATGGCTTTAAAAAGCATACTCATCTTTCCCGGCTATGGAGTCTAGATAAAAGTCAAAATGAAGATGATTTAAGAGCTTGGGCGGAGAGAGTCAATAGATTAATAGCTGATTACAATAGTGAAAATACTGACCAACTACCACCAGCTGAGTATGTACTTGAATTTAAATTTGATGGCTTAACTATAAACTTAACCTATGAAAATGGAATCCTAACTCAAGGTGCTAGTAGGGGAAATGGAACTGTCGGAGAAGCAATCCTGCCACAAATTAAAACAATTAAATCTATACCTTTAAGAATTCCATTTAAAGGCAGAACTGAAATTCAGGGTGAGGGGCTAATGCCACTTTCTGTATTAGAAAAATACAACCAAACTGCTGATGAGCCGCTTAAAAATGCCAGAAACGCTGCAGCTGGGGCACTTAGGAACCTAAATCCCAGAACTACTGAAAAAAGAAAACTATCAGCTTACTTTTATAATATAGGTTATATTGAGGGCAGAGATTTTTCAACACATATGGAAATGATTATTTTTATTAAAGATAACAAACTCCCAGTATATCCATTTATAAAGAGCTTTAATAATATGGAAGACCTTATAAATGAAATCCATATCCAAAAAGACAATAGGTCAGATTTAGATGTTCTAACAGATGGAATGGTAATTAAGATAAATGATATTCGCACTAGAAATATTCTTGGTCATACAAATAAATTTCCAAGATGGGCCATTGCATATAAGTTTGAGGCTGAAGAGACAACCACCAGAGTAATAGGAGTAGAATGGAATGTAGGTAGAAGTTCTAAAGTCACTCCAACAGCACTTCTAGAACCTGTCGAGATTGGTGGAGTTACTGTAAAAAGAGCAACCCTAAATAATTACGATGATATTGTAAGAAAGGGTATTAGATTAAATAGCAAAGTCTTAATAAGAAGATCTAATGATGTAATACCCGAGATTCTAACGAATATAGATAATGGTGAAGAGACATTTCTAATAAAAAGGCCTGTGAATTGCCCAGCTTGTGGGAGCGAATTAGTCCAAAATGGGGTCCATATATTCTGCCCAAACTCCCTGTCGTGTAAACCGCAACTAGTTTCAAGGCTTGTTCATTTTGCAAGTAGAGATGCTATGAATATTGAAGGCTTTAGTGAAAAAACAGCAGAATTATTTTTAGAAGAGTTAGATATAAGAGATCTTCCTGATATATATGAATTAGAATATGAAGATATTATGGGTCTTGAAGGCTTTAAAGATAAAAAAACTATGAATTTACTAGGTGCAATAGAAGCTAGCAAAAATGTTGAACTTTCATCCTTTATATATGCATTGGGGATTTCAAATGTTGGTATAAAAACAGCAAATGATTTAGCTAATAGATATAAATCATTTAAGGCTTTAAGAGAGGCTACTTTTGAGGAACTAATCTTAATGCCAGATATTGGGGATATTGTAGCTAATGGAATTATTGAATTTTTACACGATAAAAAAATAGGGGAAGCGATTGATAAGTTGTTTAAAGAAGGCGTTAAGCCGTATTACAAAGAAATTGAAACTAAAGAAGGGATATTTACCGGGAAGACCATTGTTTTAACTGGAACTATAGAGGGTTTGCCACGAGCAGAGATAAAGTCTAAGATCCAACAAATGGGCGGTACAGTAACAGGATCAGTTAGTAAAAAAATAGATTATCTAGTAGTTGGTGTCAATCCTGGAAGTAAATATCAAAAGGCATTAGAATTTGGTATAGAAATAATTGATGAGGCTAGATTAAAAGAAATATTTAAATAAGTTTGGAAGGGGAGATAGCATATGATTACAAAAGAAGATGTTATAAATGTTGCAAATATCTCAAAACTAAAGTTTACTGAAGCTGAGCTTCAAGACTTTACTGTAAAATTTGACCAGGTCATTGGATTTTTTGAAAAAATTAAGGAAGTAGATACAAAAGGAATAGAGCCCACCTATACTGTTATTGAGGATGATGGGATAATGAAAGAAAAAGGTGAAAGCCAGACTCTTAGCAAAGACGAGGTGCTTTCAAACGCCCATCACACCCAATATGGTTACTTTAAAATTTTAAAAGTCGTAGAATAGGAGGACACTATGGAAATAATTAAGTTAAAAGCATGGGAGATGAAAGAAAAGTTTCTTAATAAAGAACTTTCAGCTGTTGAGATTTTAAATGCACACTTAGCTCAGATTGATAAAGAAGAGGAGAATCTAAATGCTTTTATAACAATTGACAGAGAAGGTGCATTAAAAAGCGCTAAAATCGTAGATAGAAAAATTGATACTAATTCTAAACTAGGAGTCTTAGCAGCCATACCAATAGGATTAAAAGACAATATTATGACAAGAGGACTAAGGACAACTTGCGCATCAAAGATGCTCGAGGATTTTATACCTCCTTATAATGCGACAGTTACTAAATATATTATAGAGGGGGATGGGGTAGTTTTAGGCAAGACAAATATGGATGAATTTGCAATGGGTGGCTCAACTGAGACATCGTATTTTGGAAGTACAAAAAACCCAAAAGATTTATCTAAAGTCCCTGGAGGATCATCTGGAGGTTCAGCGGCGGCTGTTGCAGGCTATGAAGTGCCAGTGTCTCTTGGCACAGATACAGGAGGCTCTGTAAGGCAACCAGCGAGCTTTTGTGGGATTGTAGGGATGAAGCCTACATACGGACTTGTTTCTAGATATGGTATAGTCCCCATGGCAAATTCACTTGACCAAGTTGGGGTATTTGGAAGAGATGTTAAAGATGCCCATCTGATGCTAAAGGGAATAATGGGTTATGACCCGCTTGATGCAAGTTCATCAAAAAGAGCAGATGAAAATATATCTTTAGAAAGTGAAGAATCTTTAAAGGGTCTTCGTATTGCTCTACCAAAGGAATTTGAGGATATAAGAATTGCTGGTGATGAAAAAATACAAGAGAGCTTTAAAAGAGCAGTTAAAAGATTTGAAGATGCTGGTGCAATTATTGATTTTATATCTATTCATTCACTCCATTATGCATTAGAAGCTTACTATATTATATCTACATCAGAAATTAGCACAAATCTTTCAAGGCTAGATGGGATAAGGTATGGTTATAGAACAGAAGATTATAATACACTTGATGAATTATATATAAACTCAAGAACAGAGGCTTTTGGTGAAGAGGTAAAACGAAGAATAATGATGGGAACCTATGCTTTAAGTAAAGGTCATCAAGATGATAATTATAAAAAAGCTTTACAGGTTAGAACGCTTGTAAAAAGAGATTTTGAAAAAGCATTTAAAGAATATGATGTAATATTATCTTTAACTTCGCCTATTTTAGCATATTCATTTAACTCATTAATAAATTCACCTCTTGATATGTATAAGGCAGATTTATATACAGTACCAGTAAACCTTGTAGGTTTACCTGCACTGTCAATTCCAATAGAAGAAGTTGATGGTCTTCCTGTTGGAATGCAAATTATAGGGAATAGATTTCATGATGAAAGAGTATTAAGAACTGCTATTGGATTTGAAAGGGCGGTGAGATAATGAGTTTTGAAACTTTAATTGGCTTAGAAATTCATGTTGAACTTATGACTGAAAATAAAATATTTTGCAACTGCAAAAATGAATTTGGAGGAGAAGTAAATACTCATGTTTGCCCAGTTTGCCTAGGGCTTCCAGGGGCACTACCAGTTCTTGATAAAGAGGCGGTAGAATATGCAATAAAAGCGGGACTTGCCTTTAATTGTGAAATTGCAGAGACAATAAGGATGGATAGGAAAAATTATTTCTATCCTGACTTAACAAAAGGCTATCAAATAACTCAAGCAGACAATCCTCTTTGCAAAGGTGGATATTTAGAGATTGATTTATCAGATGGAATGAAAAAAGTTGATTTAGAAAGAATCCATATTGAAGAGGATACAGGAAAACAGATCCATACAGAAGAAGGAACATCTCTGCTTGATTTTAATAGATGTGGAGTTCCTTTGATTGAAATAGTTACCAAACCAGGAATGAATTCAGCTGAGGAAGCTAAATTGTTTTTAGAAAAACTAAGAACTACTTTAAAGTACATTGGAGTTAGTGATGTAAGAATGGAAGAAGGTTCACTTAGGTGCGATGTAAATATAAACTTAGTTGATGATGAAAAGAAAATTAAATCCCAAATAACAGAAGTTAAAAACCTAAATTCATTTAGAGCTGTAGTTAAAGCAATTGAATATGAGGAAAAAAGACATTTAGACTTGCTATCAAATGATGAAAGCACAGAAAAAGAAACTAGAAGATGGGATGAAACTCTGGGACAAACAGTGTTAATGCGAAAGAAATTGGGAGCATCAGATTATCGATTTGAAAATGAAGCGGATATAACTCCTATAAAAGTTGAAAAGGCTTGGCTAGATAATATTCAAGAGACTATGCCAGAACTTCCTCATGCAAAAAAGTTAAGATTTATGGAAGAATATTCCTTAACAGAGTATGATGCAGGTGTTTTAACACAGGCAAGAGAGCTTGCAGACTATTTTGAAGAAGTTTTAAGTTATATAGGGGACAGTAAGATAGTGAGTAACTGGGTTACGGGAGATGTTTTAAGAAGATTAAAAGAAGAAAATGAGGAAATCCAAGATACTAAATTATCGGCTAAAATGCTTGCAGAACTATTGGAACTAGTTAAGGCTTCTAAAATAAATAATAATACAGCTAAATCAGTTTTAAGAGAGATATTTGAAACTGGAAAATCTGCAAAAGAGATAGTAGAAGAAAAGAAGCTTTCCCAAATAAGCGACCAAGACGAACTTGAAAAAATGGTAGCCAAAGTGTTGGATGATAACCCACAATCTATTGAAGATTTTAAAAATGGTAAAGACAGGGCCATTGGATTTTTAGTTGGTCAGATTATGAAAAGGACAAAAGGAAAAGCCAATCCTCAGTTAGTCAATACTCTTTTAGCAGAAAGAATCAAAGAACGATAATTAGGGGGAGAATGGAGTGGAAATTGGCAAAGTTCCAAATGAATTACTAGAGAAATTAGTATTTGAAAATATTATATTTAGAAGAGAAGAAGTTCTTGTTAGAGCAAGCATTGGAGAGGATACTGGGGTTATTGATCTTGGAGACAATCTTTGCGTAGTTAGCACAGACCCAATTACAGGAGCTACAAAAGAATTAGGTGGACTTGCAATTCACGTTTCATGTAATGATGCAGCCACAAAAGGAGCAGAACCAGTTGCCATTCTTTTGACTATTCTTTGTCCAGAAAATACAAGAAAAGAAGAACTAGAATTTGTGATGAAACAGGCAGGTAAAGCGGCAAAATCTGTTAATGTTGAGATTATTGGTGGGCATACTGAAGTAACAGATGCAGTAAATAGAATGGTTCTAAGCACGACAGTAATTGCAAAGATGAAAAGAGAAGACTTTATTGGATATGAGGACATATCCATTGGAGATAAAATTGTATTGTCAAAATGGATAGGATTAGAAGGAACACATATATTAGCTGAAGAGCTTCGTGATAAACTTAAAGATAAATTAAGCCCTGATGAAATAGAAGAAGCTATCGAACTTGGAGATTATTTAAGTGTTGTAAAAGAAGGGCTTATTGCAAAGGAGTATGGAGTTAAGTATATGCATGATGTTACAGAAGGTGGTATATATGGTGCCATTTGGGAGGCAGGAAAAGCTATAGGGAAAGGTATAAATCTTTTTGAAGATAGGCTTCCGATAAAACCCATCACAAAAAAGCTTTGTGATATTTTAGATATAGATGTAAAAAAATTGATTTCAAGTGGAAGCATGATTATAGTAGTTCCAGAAAAAAATGTAACTGCATTTATAGACAGACTAGAAAAAGAAGGAATTTATGCTTCAGTGATTGGTGAGACAACAGAAGAAGGAGTATACGCAGTAACAGAATTAGGAAAGCATGAAATCTTCTCGCCTGGAACAGACGAGTTGTATAAAGCGTTAGAACTTTAACCTGCTGATATTACATTATGGTTACATCTCTCCTAATGTGATTGATTCAGAGCTCTTTAAATGATATAAATGACTTAAGAAGAGAGCTGATAATGAGAGGAGTATCCAATGAAAAAAATAATTATTTTATTTACTATAATAATGACTATATTAGTATTTTCAACTGTTTCATTTGCCAACAGTAATATTCAGATAGCTGTAAATGGTAGCTCGTTAGGAGTACCAAAAGTCAATGTTTTAATGGATGGAAATGCGTTGAAATCAGAGGTACCTTCATTTATTATGGGGAGTAGAACTCTTGTACCCATAAGGTTTGTAGCGGAGAGTTTTGGTGCAATAGTAGATTGGGAAAACTCTACAAGAACTGCAACAATAAATCACAATGGCAATAAAGTCGATTTGTCAATAGATTCGAATGTTGTTTTAGTAAATGGGAATAGAGTCCAGTTAGATGAAAATTCAACTCCTAAGCTTGTCACCTTTAAAGAATTAAAGGATTCTAGAACTATGGTGCCGGTAAGATTTGTATCAGAAGTTTTGGGATACATAGTTGACTGGGATAAGAATACTTACACTGCAAAGATATCTTCACCAGCTTCTGCAAGTCCATCAGAGTCAACTAATACTCTAATTAACAATATTGATTTGATTAAAAGTCCAGGGGGCAATCACAGCATCTTGATTAAGAGCGATAGGGAGATAAAATACACAACATCTTTCTTATCAGCTTCAAATAAACTTGTAATTGATATTGAGAATTCAAAGTTAAATAATATAGAGAATTTTAGCATACCTTATGATATGACAGTTATGGATGAAATTATACAAAGAGTCCAATATTCTCAGTTTACAACAGATCCGCATACATCAAGACTAGTGCTAACGCTATCAGAAAATATAGAACCCAAAATAGAAAAGACGGATGAGAATAAAAGTACAATGATTTACTTTAAAGAAGATATTATTAGAAAAGACAATGTTAAAGAGGATATTATTGTAGTTGATGCCCCTAATAGAATTCAAAGCATATATGTAGAAGAAGTAGATGGAAGAGAAGCGCTTGTTATAAAAGGGCCAAGGGATCCAAAATACAATATAATAAAGCTTTCAAATCCAGATAGAATAGTTATTGATATTATGGATTCCGCATTAGAGGGAGACCAACTTCAAAACTTCAACTACGGTATTGGTTTTATAGAAGGAGTTAGGGTTTCTCAATTTATACCAGATAATAACTATAAAGCTAGCGATAAAATAGTTAGAGTAGTATTAGATGTGAAAAGAGGTCAAAACAAGCCAGATATTTCTATAATATCAAAAGATGACCAGTTAGTTATCTATCCCAAAGAAGACATGTGGAAAGACATAGAATATGAATACCTTAACAATAAAGCCTTGTTTAATATTAAAAATTCATCGCAAGCAGAATATGAAGTTTTTTACGATACAGAAAGGAAAGAACTACATATTCAAATCCCAAGTACAGTATCAGAACTACCTGATGGTGTATATGGTATAAATGATAGATTAGTTAAGGAAATAAACGTAGAAAAAACGAGAAGGTATACTAATGTTAAGATATCATTTAAGCAAAATATAGCATATAGTCTTCTATCAAGAAGTGGCGATGAGATGATTTCAATATTAGCATCTCGTGATTCAAATATAAAACCTGGAGAAAGAACTATAGTAATTGATCCTGGTCATGGAGGTAAAGACTCAGGTGCAGTGGCGGGGAAGATTTATGAAAAAAATATAAATTTACCAGTTTCACTCATGCTTAGAGATGCTCTAGTACAAAATGGTTATAATGTTATTATGATAAGAGAAGATGATAGAGACGTTGGACTATATGATAGACCAATTATTGGAAATAAAAACAATGCCGATTTATTTATTAGCATTCATACAAATGCATCATTAAAACCTCAAGTAAAAGGACTTGAAGTATTATACTGTCCTTCTTATGAAAGGGATATAAAGC
>CAZRXS010000003.1:0-49152 GCA_964604145.1 uncultured Gudongella sp.
CAGTTTCTAATATAATAGATGCAATCAAAGCTACTTTAGAGAAAACTCCACCAGAATTAGCATCTGATGTTATGGAATATGGAATTGTTTTGACAGGTGGAGGGGCCCTTCTTTATGGGCTTGATAAGTTAATTACAGATGAGACGGGTATTCCGGTAATAGTTGCTGAGTATCCTTTGGATTGTGTTGCACTAGGTACAGGAAAATCTTTAGATAGTATAGATGTCTTAAAGAGAACTTCCTCAAAAAATACTAGATTGGGGTAGGATGGTATGTATTTTTTTAGAAAATACAAAGAAAGAATGATAGTGACCCTCGTTGCTATCATTCTACTTATAATAATTGGGATTACAAACAATCGAGAAGAGATGACTTTCTTTGAAAAAAGAGTTGGAAGCTTTTTATCTCCAATTACAAATATTTCTTCATGGGTGACCAATGGAATAGGGTCTTCATTTAATAATATTAAAGAAACCTTTAATGCTAAAAATGAAAACATACTTTTAAAAGAACAAATCCAAATATTACAAAGTGAAAATCGAGATTTAAATAATATTATTGGTAAAACTGATTATTTAAAGAAAGAACAGGAAATGTTAAAACAGTCTAATTATAGTTTTATAAAGGCTCGCGTATCAGCTAAGGAATCAGGTAATTGGTATGATAAGTTTACGATCGACAAGGGTTATAATGATGGTATTAAAAAAGATGACACAGTTATAGCTGCAACAGAGCTAGAAGACAGTATTTACCAAGAAGGTTTGGTTGGCAAAGTCTTAGATGTAGGGCCGAATTGGGCAAAGGTAGTAACTATAATAGATGAACTAAATAGTGTATCTTTTAAAATAATACGAACTGGTGATGGGGGAGTAGTATCGGGAACTTTAGAAAGCTCTTTAGAGGGTTTTCTATACGACTTTAGTTCAGATGTAATCTTGGGAGATAAATTATATACATCTGGTTTAGGTGGAGTTTATATAAAGGACTTGTATTTAGGCGAGGTATCTGAGATATTAATCAATCAAGAAGAACTAACAAAACGAATAATAATAAAACCGGCCATAGACTTTAAAAAAATTTACAATGTCTATATTATAGCTAAATAAAAAAGGAGTCCTGACTTGAACACACTTATAATTTTATTAATGATTATTTTTAATTTAGTTATACAAACTACAATAATTCCTTTTTTTCCTATTATGGGGATAGTTCCCAATACAGCCTTGGTTTTAATTGTTGTTATAGCTTTAAAGTTTGGAAGAGTAAAGGGTGCTATATTTGGCTTGCTAGCGGGACTTTTACAAGATATCCTATTTTCTTCTACAATTGGAATAAATGCTTTTATTCTTTTTTTTGTAGGCTATATAATAGGATTTGCAGAAAATTCATTTTCTCGTGAAAATATTATTAATCCTATTATATTTACTATGGCAGGGACGGTATTTTATAATTTTGTGTATTCCTTATTCTTGTTTTTTTTATCTAGAGAAATAGTTTTTATGGATGCCATAAGAAATATATTTTCAATTGAAATAATATACAACGCTTTATTTGCTGCTATATATGGGTATTTAGTGCATATAATTTTTGCAAAGCCAAAGATAAGCTTTAAAAGATAGGTGAGATGAGATGAAGCTAAAAGACAAGTTTTTAAATAGATATAGCATTATTGTATATGTTCTATTTGTATTGACATTAATGCTTCTTTTTAGGTTGGCAACTTTGACTATTGCCCAAGGAGAGCATTATAGAGATATTTCAGATAATAAAAGAATTAAAGAAGTATACACTTCAGCTCCTCGAGGTGAAATAAGAGATAGATACGGAAGACTATTAGCTGGGAGCATTCCTAGTTTTACTGTTCAGCTTTTAAAGGATGAATTGAATATAAAAGATAGATCAGAAAGAAATAAAAATCTACTTCATCTAATTCGCCTACTAGAAGAGGATGGTGCTAGTTACAATAATAGCTATCCTCTAGAATTAAGCGTTATAAAATACAAGGATATAAAGACTTTACTATCTACTCAAAAAGATCCATTAGACAAGGCTTTAGAAATATTGATAGAAAATGGATTGATAGAGGAGTTTTTAAACAAAGAACATCATCTGCCATATAAATCACATTTTATTAGTTCGACATCTAAAAGAGCTTTGCAGATTCTACAAAAAGAAGATATCAGTGATTTTATAATTGAAGATTATGAAACAAGTTTATCCTTAAATAAAAAATTGATTGAACTAATCAATAACGATAAAACCAAATTAAGAAAGATAGTAGATAGTCCTATAACTAGAGAATTGCTATATAATTTATTAAAAGAAAAAAACTTACAAGAAGACCTAATATTAGAAGAGTTTTCATTAGTATACCAAGATGATTATTTAAAACAAAAAGCCAGTCTAATAGAAAAATATCCGTTTATTAGCTTAGAGAGTTCTCCAAAAGACGATTTTGTCAATTTATTTGTTGATGTATCGTTGTATTCTTTTCTATCTACAGTAATAAAGAAAAGCGAGTCTGAAGAAATATTTGTTCCAGGTGAATTGCTAGTTCAAATGATTAAAGATGCTGGGCTAGAATCTCCTGTTGAACTTAGAATTAATAGTGACGAATCATATGTTATCTATTCCTTTACTGATATTAGTGGGAAAGAAAATTTAGATCCAATAGATTACTTAATAGCATTTGCTCGCGATAACAATATTATCGAAGGTTTCATACTAGATGATAGGGTAAAATACCTTGCCCAATCTAGACTAATAAATGATGGGATAAATCCTAAAATCTCTGTAAGTGGAGAATTAGAATATTCATTTATCAATGATATTAAAAATTGGGAAAATGCAAATAATATTGAGAAAGGAAGTTCATTAAAGGAAGCTTTTACTACGATTAGACAAAGATATAGCATCAAAGATTCTTTAAGCGACTATGAAGCTAGAGCCCTGTTGGGCTTACTAAATGAAATTAGCAATCAAGGCTATCTAGCATATCAACCTATAAATATCGCATATGGTATATCAAATAAATTAGTTGCCAGAATTGAAGAAGAACTTTCATCTACTCCAGGTATAAATATATCAATTGAGCCGGTTAGGTATTATCCAGAAGGTAAGACGGCGGCACATATATTGGGCTATATTGGGAAAATTAGCCAACCTTTTGAAATAGAAAAATATTTAAGAGAAAATAATTATTCTCCAAGCTCCTTAATTGGCAAAACTGGGATAGAAGAAAGCTATGAACTAGAGTTAAGTGGTAAAAGTGGAGTTAAAAGAGTAGAAGTAGATGTAATAGGCAATACTACCAAAGTTGTTGAGCAAACTAGCCCTGTTCCCGGAAACAATCTTTATTTATCAATAGATTTAGAATTACAGAAAATAGTTGAAGAAAGCTTGGAACATACCTTAGCTGAAATTAGCAAAGGAGGGGTGTATAAAAGTCAGTGGGGAGATTATTCTTTTGGGATCAATAAAAGTAAAAAAAGACCATATATAAATGCTAATTCAGGCGCAGTGGTAGTTTTAGATGTAAAGACAGGTGAAACACTTGCAATGGCAAGTTATCCAGCTTATGATCCAAATTTATTCTCTACAGGAATTAATGAGAGTGACTGGCAAAGTTTATTTCCTGAAGATTCAGAGAATCCATTGGCACAAAGACCACTTTATAATATTGCAACGCAAACAGCAGTGCAACCAGGATCTGTTTTTAAAATGGCAACAGCATTAACTGCCCTTGAAAAAGGTTTAAATCCCTTATTGCGTATACGAGATATGGGTTTTGTTACAGTGGGGAATAAAAACTTTCATTGCCTAGTTTACACTATGTATGGGGGGACTCATGGATATGAAAACTTATTTGAAGCAATAAGAGATTCTTGCAACTATTATTTTTACACATTAGCACTTGGAAGAAACCAAAAGACAAATCAAAATATTGGAGTAAAAATAGAGATTGAAGATATAGTACAGATTTCAAAGAAATTAGGTCTTAATGATAAGACAGGAATTGAAATAAATATCCCTGCAGAAGTATCAGGAGGAGTTCCTGATCCTCAAAGAAAAATAACTACAACAAAATACCTACTAAAACAAATGTTGCAAAGGGACATAAGAAACTATATTATGGAAACTAGTGCCTTTAATGATGAGGAAATAGATTTAATTATCGATGAGATAATCTCTTGGACAGAGTTAGAAGAGCTTATTAGCCGAAATGAAGTAATTAGAAGATTGATTGATTTGGGAATAGAACCTGAACTTAGACTCTCAGGAGAGAGAGAAGGATTAGCTGATAAAATAAAATACACATATCTAAACCAAGCGGGTTGGAATATAGCAGATACACTAAATGTAACCATTGGCCAAGGACAAAGTGCATATACACCAATCCAAATGGCAAACTATATAGCAACAATAACTAATGGTGGTTATTTAAATAAATTAACCTTGATAGAAAGCATTAGAAATTACGACAATAGCTCTTTATTATATGAACACAAAACAAATGGTGAATTAATTGGTTTAAACAATTATGAGAATCTTGAGCATATAAAAAAAGGGATGAAGATGGTAGCAGATCAAGGAACGGCGAAGAGAATATTTCAAAATTTCCCAGTTGATGTTGGGGTAAAAACTGGAACAGCTGAAAAAAGTGGCATAAATCCTTCAACTGGAGATACTTATGATGAATTTGCATGGTTTGTTGGCTTTGCACCCTATGATGATCCTGAGATTGCAGTTGCTACAGTTATCTTCCAAGGTGGTTCGGGAGCTTTTGCTGCTCCAATGGTAAGGGATATAATTGCCCAGCAACTAGGTTTAAACAATATTGAACAAAAGAATCCATTGCCTATTGAAAATTCTTTTATCCTTGAATGATATAATAATAATGATATAACAATAAAAGAGATAGGTGGATTTAGATAGTATAAACTAGTAAAATAGAATTATAGATTTTACTTACGGAGGTATACATGAAAAAAGATGTAGTGTCAATAAAGGGTGTTTCAGAGGGAATATATATAGATATAATAGGGAATGATTTAGAAGAGATAAAGAAAAGTCTCCAAACTAAACTTGCAAACTCATCCGATTTTTTTAAGGGTGGGAAATTTTTAGGAGTTAGAGGAGATGAGATGTCAGATGAAACAAAGCTTGAAACTCTACTGATTTTAAAGTATAAATATGAGTTAGATATTGAATTACCAGATGATGTAGATGTATTAAAACTAGAGGATGAATTTGCTTATGAAGAAAAAAACAAATTTAAAGAAATAGTAGATGAGGGGATAACTAAGTTTGTTTATGGCACACTAAGATCAGGACAAGAAGTGAGTTTTAATGGTAATATAGTAGTAATAGGTGATGTTAACCCTGGTGCGCTACTTAGAGCAAAAGGGAACATTGTCGTATTAGGTTCTTTAAGGGGAGTAGCACAAGCTGGCATAGGGGGTAATAATTATGCTGTAGTAGCAGCTTATAGTTTACTTCCGACGCAGCTTAGGATTTCCGAGATAATAGTTAGGCCTCCAGATGATGATATGCAATATAAACTTCCTGAGGTGGCTAAAATAGTAGACGGAAAAGTGATTATAGAGCCTTATTTACCTAATAGATAAAA
Organism: uncultured Gudongella sp.; assembly: GCA_964604145.1. Lineage (GTDB taxonomy): Bacteria > Bacillota > Clostridia > Tissierellales > Tissierellaceae > Gudongella. The sequence continues at coordinate 5,630 of CAZRXS010000003.1, forward strand.
GGGAGGAACATTAATGACAAATGAGAAACTAGGAACAGCAATTGTAATAACATCCGGTAAAGGAGGTGTTGGAAAGACAACAACAAGTGCAAATATTGGAACAGGATTAGCTATGGAAGGTTATTCTGTTGTGGTATTAGATGCTGATATTGGGTTAAGAAACCTAGATGTTGTGATGGGTCTTGAAAATAGGATAGTATATGATTTAGTAGACGTAGTGCAAAAAAATTGTAGAATAAAACAAGCTTTGATTAGAGATAAAAGATTTGAAAAATTGTATTTACTACCAGCGGCACAAACAAAAGACAAAACAGCAGTAAAACCAGAACAAATGATTGAGTTGATAAAGGAGCTTAAAAAGAATCATGACTACATAATTATTGATTCTCCAGCAGGTATTGAACAAGGTTTTCAATATTCCATAGCAGGTGCTGATAAGGCAATAATTGTAACAACTCCTGAAATTTCTGCTGTAAGGGATGCGGACAGGGTAATCGGTATTTTAGAAGCTAACGAACTACATGATCCTGAACTAATAATTAATAGGATAAGGCTAGATATGGTTAAAAGAGGAGATATGATGAATACCGAAGATATCTTAGATATCTTAGCAATTGATCTTATTGGAGCAGTGCCCGATGATGAATCTATAGTAATTTCTACAAACAAAGGAGAGCCAGCAGTTATTGATGATAAATCATTTGCGGGAAAGGCTTACAGAAATATAGTTCAAAGGATAATCGGAGAAGAAGTTGAATTTTTAAACTTAGAAGAAAATGATGAGAGTAAATTTAGCAAAGTACTTAGACTAATATTTGGGAAATAAGGAGGGAATGAAATGGATTTTTTTAAACTGTTTACTAGAAAAAAAGAAAAAAGTAAAAACGTCGCCAAGGAAAGATTAAAGCTAGTACTGGTCCATGATCGTTCCGATTTATCTCCAAGGTTTTTAGAAATGATTAAATCTGATATAGTAAAAGTGATTTCTAAGTATGCAGAGATTGATGAGAGCGAAATAGAAATAAAGTTGGCAAAGATGAAAAAAGAAGGTCAAGATTCTCCAGTTTCAGCATTGATTGCAAATATACCTATAATCAATGTTAAAAACAAGAATAAATAGTTGCTCTAACTGATCAGTTAGAGTTTTTCTATGTAAGTGAGGATTTTTATATTGTTTTAGAACAAGGATTTGTGAAAGGTGAATTATATGATAAGTAAGTATAAATTAGACAAAATTTTAATGAAGGTTGAAAAGCCTTCTAGGTATATAGGCATGGAACAAAACATCGTAATTAAAAACTCAGAAGAAGCAGATGTAAAATTTGTATTTTCATTTCCAGATGTATATGAAGTTGGCATGTCTCACTTAGGGATGCATATTTTATACAACCTTATAAACGATAAAGAGGGTTTTGTTTGCGAACGTGCATTTGCTCCCTGGGTTGATATGGAGGGAGAGATGAGAAATGAAAACATACCTTTATTTACCTTAGAAAACAAAGAGGAGGTTAAAAACTTCGATTTAGTAGGTTTTACCCTCCAATATGAGATGAGCTATACAAATATTATCAATATGCTAGATTTGGCTGAGATCCCTATTTTTTCATCCCAAAGATTAGAAAACGATCCCATAATAATAGCAGGAGGACCTTGTGCGTATAATCCTGAACCTTTAGCTGATTTTATAGATATATTTATTATCGGAGAAGGTGAGGAAGTTACATTGGAGCTCTTAGACTTATATAAATCTCACAAAAAAAATGCTTATTCAAAAAATGCTTTTTTGATAGATGTAGCTAAAAACATCAAAGGATCTTATGTGCCTAAATTTTATGAAATTGAATACAATAAAGATGGAACTATAAAAAATAGAGTTAAAAACAATATTGAAGTTCCAGACATTATAAATAAAAGAATAATAGAGAATTTGGATTTAATGTATTCTCCAGAAAAATTGTTAGTTCCATATACAGAAGCAGTCCATGATAGGATTACCATGGAAATCTTCAGAGGATGTACCCATGGTTGTAGATTTTGCCAAGCTGGAATGATATATAGACCAATTAGAGAAAAATCTGTTGATAGGTTAATAGAATTAGCAAAGAAATTGGTAGATTCAACTGGATATGAAAACATCTCATTATCATCACTAAGCTCTTGTGACTATTCGCAATTGCAACTATTGATTTCAAAGCTTATGGAAAATTTTAAAGAAAAAAAAGTTGGAGTATCACTTCCTTCACTTAGATTAGATTCTTTTAGCATAGATATACTAAAAGAGATTGAAAAGGTCAGGAAAACAGGATTAACTTTTGCGCCAGAAGCAGGTAGTCAGAGATTAAGGGATGTTATCAATAAGGGCGTAGATGAAGAGGACCTTGTAAATGCAGTGAGTTATGCCTTTAAAGAAGGCTGGTCTAGAATAAAATTATACTTTATGATAGGGCTTCCCACAGAAACCGATGAAGATGTATTAGGCATAAAAGATCTAGCCTATCTAGTAAAAGACTTGTTTTTCAATAGACCAAAGGAGGAGAGAATTGGCAACTTCCAAATCAAAACAAGTGCTGCCTGTTTTGTACCAAAACCATTTACTCCTTTCCAGTGGTATGGACAAGATACAATTGAAGAGCTTTATAAGAAGATACATCTAGTAAAAGACAGTATAAAAGACAAAAAAGTTAGCTTTAACTATCATGACCCAAGAGTAAGTTATCTTGAGGCTATTGTAGCAAGGGGTGATAGAAGAATTGCTAACTTGATATACAAAGCTTGGGAAAAGGGATGTAAATTTGATGGATGGTCAGAGCATTTCAATTACAATGCTTGGCTAGAAGCATTGGAAGATTCAAAGGTTGATGGAAGTTTTTATGCTAATAGACATAGGGATTTTTCTGAAAATCTACCATGGGACTTTATAAATCCAGGACCAAGTAAAGAGTATTTGATAAATGAATATAAAAAGTCACTCCAAGCAGAAACTACAGAAGACTGCAGACTTGGATGTAAAGCTTGTGGCATTGATGCTTGTGCAATGTGGGGTGTGTTTAATTGAAAATTCGAGCTAGGTTTATTAAAACAGGATATCTAAAATACCTGTCCCATTTAGATATAGTAAGATTATTTACCCGTGCCTTTTCAAGGGCAGGTATACCAATTAAGTTTTCACAAGGATTTAATCCTCACCCTAAATTTTCAATAGGTAATCCCTTGCCTTTAGGTACAGAGAGTTTAGCAGAGTACATGGATGTAGAATTAATCGAAGATATGGACCCAATAGAATTTATGAAAAAGTTAAATCATATTTTACCTAAAGATATACAAATTATTAATGCTAAACAAAGCTTGAGCAAGACTTCCTTATCATCACTGATAAAATGGTCAGAATATGAAGTTAGATTAAAGGTAAAAGGTGAAAATAAAAAAGAGCTATTTAAGAGTAGTTTAGATGGATGGAAAAGGCTCCAATCTATTAAGATAACTAAGAAAAAGAAAAAAGGCAAAAAAAGAATAGAAATCGGAGTAGATATAATGCCTTTAATAGGAAATATAAATTATAAAGGCATTGATGAAGATGGTTTTATAATCCTAGAATGTCTTTTAGGATCAGGAGAAAGTGGAAATCTAAGGCCGATTGAATTAATAAAGGCATTAGATAAAGAACTCATTTTAGGTATTGATTTAGATATGGTAATAATTAAAAGATTAGAAGTTTTTAGTGGAGTAGATAGAGAGAAAATTAAGCCCTTATAGGAGTAATAAGTATGAATAGTATTTATATAGATAGAAAAGAAAAACAAGATATAATAGCGCTTATGGAAGAGGGAGACCTAGTAGAATATTATAAGGATACTAGTCAAAAGTCAATCCTTGGTAATATATATAGAGGCAGAGTTATTAATGTATTAAAAGGGATGTCAGCTGCCTTTGTAGATATTGGAGCTAAAAAGAACGGCTACCTTTATATAAAAGATGCTTTAAGTAAAGATCAAATGTATAGTGGAGAGTCTTTTACTATTGATGAAGTCTTAAAAAACAATCAGCAGATACTAGTTCAAGTAATAAAAGAGCCTTTAGGAGAAAAGGGAGTAAAACTAACTAGACATTTAACTATTCCAAGTAGATATATGGTTTTGACTCCATTTTCAAATAGAGTCCATGTTTCCAAAAAAATTGACAATCCAAAAAGAATAAAAAGATTTGGTGAGCAGATCATAAGAGATGAGATGGGAATGATTTTTAGAACGGCTGCACAAGATAGTTCAGATGAGATCTTGGAGAAAGAGTATGAAGATTTAATAGAAATTTACTACAATATTCTAAAAGAGGAAAACTTTCTACCAACACCTAAACTTTTATATAAAGAGCCAGACTTTTTGTATGGAATAATAAGAGATTATTATAGAGAAGAAAATTTTAAAATAGTATCTAATGATAAGAATATTTTAGAAGAGATTAAAGAATCTAATTACTTTAAACATTATAATTTTAATAATGCCTTAATATATGACCCTGAATTTAATGTTTACTACCATATGGATATTCAAATGGGTATTAAAAAGGGACTATCTAGGAGGGTAGATTTAAAAAGTGGAGGCTATATTATCATAGATGAAACTGAGGCATTAAGCGTTATTGATGTAAATACAGGTAGTTATACGGGTATATCTAATTTACAAGACACTGTATTAAAAACGAATATAGAAGCGTCTTATGAAATTGCTAAACAAATCAGGTTAAGAGATATCGGCGGAATAATTATTGTTGATTTTATAGATATAAAATCAAATGAAAACATACAAAAACTATTAAATATAATGTCTAAAGAATTTAAAAAAGATAAAAACAAGCCGTATATAGTTGATATTACAAAATTAAACTTGGTTGAGATTGTAAGAAAAAGGACAAGACCAACATTAGATAAACAAAATACTGTCCTCTGTCATACTTGTGGTGGGAAGGGGCGAATACGAAAAGATTCTCTAGAAGTCAATAATTCACCGAAAAATGATGTGTGATAAAAAATACCCTGTTATTGAAACCAGAAATATTCTGGCATATGAGATAACAGGGTGTTTTATTTTTAGAATTACTTTAATAATTTTTGGGTATAAAATCCATAAGGCGCGATATATGAACAATAAAAATAGAAAATACATAATAGATATAACAAAATAAAAGAAAAGAAAAGTGAAAAACTAGGAGGGTTTAAATGCATAGATTTTGGAATAATGGCTTTGACGGGATGATGGACTTTGGTATTCGCGCTACTGGATGGATTATAGCATTTGAAATAATAAAACTACTAATAATACTTGTAGTTGTAATAATTATAGCTAGAATGCTTATAAAAAACTCTAAAACAAGTGGCAATTCAAGTCCAAATAAGGCAATTGAAATTTTAAAAGAAAGATACGCCTCTGGAGAAATATCAGAAGAGGAGTATAAGAGTAAATTAAATAAGCTAAAAGAGTAATGGTTGCGAATGAAAGCTAAGGAGGAGAGATAGTGAATATAGTTTATGAAAAAAGCACAGAAAAAAACCTAAAGGATGCAATTAAATCCTTAAAAGAAAATCTAAAAGAAAATAATTTTGGAGTATTATGGGAGTTAAACTTTAAGGAAAAAATTGAAGAAAAAGGCTTAGAATTTAAAGATGACTTTATAGTACTTGAAGTGTGTAATCCACAACAGGCAAAAGAAGTATTAGAAAAAAATATTCATATTGGTTATGTATTGCCATGTAAAATGGTAGTAAGAAGAGAAAATGGTAAAACATATATAGGTATGACAAGTCCAGAAGTTTTAATAGGCTTGTTTGAAACTACTGAATTAAAAGAAGTTGCAAAAATGGTTGGAGAAACTCTGAAGAACTCTATAGAATCATCACTTTAAAAAGATGCTGGCTTAAATGTTCTTTAAGACAGTTTTTAATTCACATATTGAATAAATTACGAAAGGAGTTCTTTTAATGGACAATAATGGAAATAGCAGTAAGCACAAAGATAAGAATGGCGAAGAACATGGAGGACACAATGGTGGTCATCACAATCATCATGAAATGATGATAGAAGATTTTAAAAGAAGATTTTTTATCTCCTTAATAGTAACTGTGCCTATACTAGTTCTTTCTCCTATGATTCAAGAATGGACAAATATAGAGCTTTCATTTACTGGGAGTAATTATGTCTTATTTGCCTTAGCAACATTTATATATTTCTATGGTGGTTGGCCATTTTTAAAAGGATTAGTAGAAGAATTAAAAGAGAAAACTCCAGGTATGATGACTTTAATAGCTATGGCAATTACCGTAGCATATATATATAGCTCAGCTACAGTTTTTGGTCTTGAAGGAAATGACTTCTTTTGGGAACTTGCGACCCTTATTGATATTATGCTTTTAGGCCATTGGATTGAAATGAGAGCAGTAATGAGTGCATCAAGTGCATTAGAAGAACTTGCAAAATTAATGCCAAATACAGCTCATTTAATAAAGGATGGAGAAGTGGTAGAAGTCCATACTAGCGAACTAAATTCTGGAGATAAGATACTCATAAAGCCAGGAGAAAAGATTCCCGCCGATGGAATTATCGTAAAGGGGAGGAGTCATATAAATGAATCTATGTTAACTGGAGAGTCAAAACCTATTGAAAAGGGCGAAGGAGATAAGCTTATAGGAGGTTCCATAAACGGAGATGGGTCAATAGAAGTAGAAGTTAAAGATATAGGAAAAGACTCCTATCTATCAAAAGTTATAGATATGGTTGAAAAAGCCCAAGAGTCTAAATCTAAAACTCAAAATTTAACAGATAGAGCGGCTTTTTGGTTGACTATAATAGCACTTACCGTAGGATTTACTACACTTTTTGTCTGGTATAGTATAAGTGGAGATTTTGCATTTTCTATAGCAAGAATGGCTACAGTAATGGTAATAACATGTCCACATGCACTTGGACTTGCCATGCCATTAGTAGTAGCAAGCTCAACTGGCCAATCAGCTAAAAACGGGCTGCTTATAAGAAATAGAACACAATTTGAAAATTCAAGAAAAATTGATACTCTAGTATTTGATAAAACAGGTACTCTTACTCATGGAGAGTTTGCAGTAAACTTTATAGAAATATTTGATGATAGTTATAGCAAAGAAAAAGTAATAGAATATGCAGCAACACTTGAAAACAATTCTGAACATCCAATTGCAAGTGGAATAATAAAAAAGCAAGAAGAAATGGGATTGTCTATTCGGGATATGAATGATTTTCAGGCTATTAAAGGAAAAGGGGTAGAAGGAAGAGTAGATGGCAAAGATGTAATGGTAGTAAGTCCTGGCTATTTAAGGGAGAGCAATATTGAAATACCTAGACAACTACCAGAACATGGTGTCTCTACAGATGTATTTTTAATTATAGATGGTAAATTAATTGCAGCAATTGGGCTTTCAGATAGGATAAGAGAAGAATCATATAATGCAATAAAGAGGCTTAAAGAAGAAGGTATAAAAACATGGATGCTTACAGGAGACAATGAAAAAACAGCAAAACAAGTATCTGAAGAATTAGGATTAGATGGATATTTTGCAGAAGTATTGCCTGAACAAAAACAAGAGAAGATTAAAGAGTTGCAATCACAAGGCAACTTTGTAGCAATGACAGGTGATGGAGTAAATGATGCGCCAGCACTAGCCCAAGCTGATGTAGGCATAGCAATAGGTTCTGGTACAGATGTTGCAGCTGAAACTGCAGATATCATACTAGTAAATTCAAATCCAGAAGATGTAGTATCTCTTATTGACTTTGGTAAGGCTACCTATAGAAAGATGGTACAAAATCTTATATGGGCAACAGGGTATAATGTGTTTGCAATACCACTTGCAGCAGGGGTACTATCAGGTATAGGTATAATTATCTCTCCAGCAGTTGGAGCAATATTGATGTCTCTTAGTACCATAATAGTAGCCATTAATGCAAAACTTCTTAAGCTTGAAAGGTAAGTGATTGTATAAATAAGAAATTATAAATGGCATTTCTTTAAAGATAATGCTAGTGAATTTAAAGATAGCGATACAATAGCAAAATATTCACTATTTAGTTGTCAATAAAGAAATATGAGACAATAATTATGAACTAATAAATTTAAAGAACAAGGAGTGTCCAAGATGAATAAAAATTACGCTAAGTTTCTTGGTATGATAGTTACATCTGCTCTATTTATGTATGTAGTTATGTATCTTAATACCTATGAATTAGACCATGTGTTTTTTAGTGAGATGAGGCTATATATGACCATACTCTCAACAGCTGTTATGGCGATAGTTATGCTTACATTTATGCTCCATATGCTCCAAGATAAAAAAATAAACATAACTATAGTAGGAGTAAGTGTATTGGTATTTGTATCATCATTTTATTTAATGAGAAATCAAACTACAATAGATGATGTAGACTATATGGAAGGTATGATACCTCATCATTCTATCGCAATTTTAGCTAGTAAGCGCGCAAATATAATAGACCCTAGAGTAAGAGAACTAGCTGATGAGATTATTAAAGCTCAGGAAAAAGAAATAAAGGAAATGAAAGATTTAATAGAAGATTTAAAAAGCGAAGACTAAAACCATTGATTATCAGAATAAATTTAATATGACATTATCACAGAATAACCACCGATACAAAAAAAGAACGATACAAAAAAAGAACACCGATACAAAAAAAGAACATTGACAATGGTCAGTATCTCTGCTAAAATTATTGAAGTGTGGAGCCGCTCGATATGGGTTTTAAAGCGTAGTCACCTAATATCGGCGAGACTAGGTAAGAGGAGGTGCAGTAGAGTATATGTATGCAATAATTGAAACAGGTGGAAAACAATATAAAGTTCAAGAAGGAGATATAGTCTTTATTGAGAAATTAGCAATCGAAGATGGAAGTCCAGTGAGCTTTGATAAAGTTCTTTTAGTGTCAAACGATTCAGAGTTAAGACCAGGAAAACCATACCTAGAAGGAGCTGTAGTAGAAGGAACTGTTTTAGGACAAGGAAAATCTAAAAAAATAATAGTATATAAGTATAAAGCTAAAAAAAATCAAAGAAAAAAACAAGGGCATCGTCAACCATTTACAAGAGTGCAGATTGATAAGATTGTGGGTTAATTATGATTAGTGTATCTTTATCCTATAACGAAGATGGATATTTCAAAGGGTTTCAAATCCGAGGACATGCAAATTACAAAGCTTATGGCGAGGATATAGTTTGTTCTGCAGTATCTGTACTTGCCTATACAACTATCAGGTCGCTTATCGAATTAGTAAAACTAGCTGAGGATAAAATACAGTATGTAAAAGACGATGAAACAGGATTTTTAAAATTAGAAATTAAAAATATATCAAATGATAAAATTAAAGAGACTGAACTTATTATGAAGACTTTTGAGCTTGGCATAAAATCTATAATAGAAGGTTACCCTAAATATATCACTTTGGAATATCGGGGAGGTGGAAGAAGTGTTTAAATTAAATTTACAATTGTTTGCTTCTAAAAAAGGAGTAGGTTCTTCTAGAAACGGAAGAGATAGTGAGTCTAAAAGGTTAGGTACTAAAAGAGGAGACGGTCAATTTGTATTAGCAGGAAATATCCTTGTTAGACAAAGAGGAACTAAAATCCATCCAGGGCATAATGTTGGTAGAGGTAGAGATGATACCCTATTCGCGACAGTTGACGGTTTTGTAACATTCGAGAGAAAGGGTCGAGACAAAAAACAAGTCAGCGTTTATCCTAAGGAACAACTAGCATAAAATAAAGCTTACCCATCTGGTAAGCTTTTAATTTTTATCAAAAGCAATCCATACTATTAAAAGTGTGAGTGTGGGAAAAAAGATTTTGGGTAAAAGAGTAATGATATAAGCAAATATTGGTTTGTAAGGATGATGAAGATGTTTATTGATGTAGCCAAAGTTTCCATGAAAGCTGGAAAAGGCGGAAATGGAGTAGTGGCATGGAGAAGAGAAAAGTATGAGCCTGCAGGAGGTCCTTATGGTGGGGACGGAGGAAATGGTGGTTCTATAATACTCTATGCTGATGAAGGTATTAGGACACTTATGGATTATAGATATAAGAGATCCTATGTCGCGGAAAGCGGAGAAAACGGTAGAACAAAAAAACAATTTGGGAAATCAGGTGCTGATACTATACTAAAACTTCCAGTTGGGACAGTTATAAAAGATGAAGCGACAGGGAAAGTTATAGCAGATTTAAAAGAACCAGGACAGGAATTTGTTATTGCAAGAGGGGGCGAAGGCGGAAGAGGAAATGCTAAATTTGCTACTTCAACCAGGCAAGCACCTGGATTTGCTGAGGCAGGCACAAAAGGCGAAGAAAGAACAGTGATTTTAGAGTTAAAATTATTGGCGGATGTAGGACTAGTGGGTTTCCCAAATGTTGGAAAATCAACATTACTATCAATAGTTTCTGCAGCAAAACCTAAAATTGCAAACTACCATTTTACAACATTAAAGCCTAATTTAGGTGTAGTAAAAATTGCTGAAGAAAAGAGTTTTGTCATAGCAGATATCCCTGGTTTGATAGAGGGTGCTTCAAAAGGAGCAGGATTGGGACATGAATTTTTAAGACATATTGAACGAACAAGGATTCTCCTTCATATATTAGATGTATCTGGAAGCGAAGGCAGAAGCCCTATTGATGATTTTTATAAAATAAATCAGGAAATCTTTGATTATAATGATAAACTTAAAGAAAGGCCACAAATCATTGCTGCTAATAAAATGGATATACCATCTTCACAAGAATGGCTGCAAAAAGTAAAAGATGAGTTTGAACCACAAGGGATTCAAGTGTTTCCTATATCTGCAGCGACGAAACAGGGGATTAAAGAATTGCTATTTGCTGTTTGGGAGCTATTGGAAAAGACAGAAGTTAATTATGATACATTTGATGATGAATACTTTGTAGAAGATACTAGTAAAAAAGATGAAATTATAGTTAGAAAAGAAGATAACACCTATATTGTTGAAGGGGATTATATGGAAAGACTTCTTGAATCTACCTATATGGAAGATCAAGAATCTCTTAGTTTTTTTCAAGAAATGCTAAAAAGAAAAGGTGTAGTTGAGCAATTGAAAGAGCTAGGAATAAGAGAAGGAGATTCTGTATTTATATGTGGGTACGAGTTTGAATTCTTTGATTGATAAGTAAGTATAAAGGATGTGAAAAATTGATTACAGGGAAACAAAGAAGTTTTTTAAAAAGTATGGCAAATAGCATAGATCCAATATTTCAAATTGGAAAAGGTGGAATTTCTGATAATTTAATTAAGCAGATTGATGATGCCTTAAGTGCAAGAGAAATAGTAAAGGTTAGTATACTTAAAAACAGTGATTTAGATGCAACACAAGTTGCCATGCATATAGCAGAACAATTAGATGCTGAATTTGTGCAAAGTATAGGTAAAAAATTTACCCTATATAGGGAGTCTGAAAAAAATAAAAAGATAGACTTGCCTAAATAACAGCAATTAACAAAAAAAGTTCTTATAGGAGGAGACCTATGGCAATCGGGCTAATGGGGGGGACATTCAATCCAATTCATATTGCACATTTAATTATTGCAGAATGGATAAAAGATGAGTGGAATTTGGAAAAAATAGTTTTTATTCCAGTAGGTAACCCGCCACATAAAAGGAGAAACAAATTACTTAAATCAAATATTAGATATAGTTTAGTAGAGATTGCGCTATCTTCTAATAAATCATTTGAAATTAGCGATTTTGAGATTAATAAAAAAGAGATTTCATATACAATCGACACTATAAGTTACTTTAGGAATAAAGATCCAGCTAAAAAACTATTTTTTATAATAGGAGCTGATACCCTATTCCATCTAGAAAAATGGAAGGACTTTAAAGACTTGGCAAAAATGGTAGAGTTTATAACATATAGTAGGTGGGGTTACAATAAACTGCAGATTGAAAATAGGATTCAAATATTAAATCAAGATTTTGGATTTCAGATTTATTATAGCAATGGACCAGAGATTCAGATATCATCTTCAAATATAAGAGATAGATTAAAAGAAGGATTGTCAATAAAATATATGGTTCCAGATTTGGTTATAGAAGAGATACAAAAGAGGGGATTATATAAAGGAGTAGTATATGGAGACATTAAAGAATAAAGTAAAAGAAAAGCTTGGAGAACATAGGTACAAACATAGTTTAAAAGTATTAGAAACTGCACTAATACTAGCGAAAAAATACAATGTGCCAAAAGAAAAAATTGAAATAGCTGCACTACTTCACGATTACGCAAAAGAGTTTACATTAGAAGAGGCAAGAGAATTACTCCTAGAACATGGGGCTAATATTGATGATGAATTTATATTAGATATTGATTTAATTCACGGCGAATTGGCTAGTTTAATAGCTAAGGATGATTTTGGGATTGAAGACTCGGATATACTTAATGCCATTAGATACCATACTACTGGCAGAGAAGGTATGTCGATTCTTGAAAAGATTATCTATCTAGCTGATATAACTGAACCATCTAGAGATTTTGATAACTTATGCCACATTAGAGAAATAGCACATATTGATTTAGATAAAGCAGTTTTAATGGCTATGGATAGATCATTAGATTATTTGATAAGAACTGGCAGTCTAATTCATATTGATACTATAAAAGCTAGAAATTACATTATAATAGAAATTAACAAGAGGTTAATAGATGATTAAAGTCAAGAATAATAAATTTTTTAGAATATTTATAATAGCTTTTATTTTCTTTATTTCATTATTATTTGTAGCGAGTATTTTACTAGATTCAAATGGAGAACATTTTAGAATATTGGTATTAGGAGTAGATTCTAAGGATTACAAGATTAATAAATCGGTTAGATCAGATACGATAATGCTAGTAGATTTAAATTCAAAAACTGGAGAAATAAATATTGTATCAATTCCTAGAGATACAAGGACTCCGATAAAGGGAAGGAAATATCAAGAAAAAATAAATCATTCATTTGCTTATGGTGGACCTGAGCTAACTCTAGATACTGTATCAGAACTATTAAAGATCCCACTAGACAATTATGTAGTAGTTGATTACAAGGCAGTTAGAGAGTATATAGATTTAATTGGAGGGGTGGATTTGTATGTTCCTATGGATATGAAGTATTCAGACCCAGTAGCTGATCCTCCACTTTTTATTGACTTAAAAAAAGGACAACAAAATCTTGATGGTGATAAAGCTTTACAGTATTTAAGATTTAGGAAAGGTTATAAAAATGCTGATTTAGGGAGAATAGAAGCCCAGCAAATATTTTTAAAAGCTATGATAAAACAAAGTATAAAACCTTCAACAATTATCAAAGTTCCTAAAATTGTAAATATATATAAAGAAAATTTAGAAACAAATCTGCCTATATTAGGTGCACTTAAAGAAGCTGTTTTATTTTTTAAGTATGATTTAGAAGATATTGAGGTCTTTACAATAAAAGGCCAGCCTAAAACAATAGATGGGGTATCTTATTATATTGTAGATGAGAATGGATTAGATGAATTTATTAAGCACAAGATATTAAAATAATAAATGGAGGTGAATACTAATAGATGGTAGATTTACAAAATAAATTAAAGATTATTCAAAAAGCTATTGGTGATAAAAATGGATTTGAGACTGTAGAACTTGATGTATCACAAAAAACCACAATAGCAGACTACTTTGTTATAACTAGTGGAAATTCTTCAAATCAAGCAGTTTCAATAGCTGATGAGATAGAAGACAAGATGGCTGAAGCAGGATATGGAATCTTAAATATAAAAGAAGGCTACAAGAGTGCTAGATGGATAATCTTGGACTATTCAGATGTAATAGTACATGTTTTCCATAAAGAAGAAAGAGACTATTATGATTTGGAAAGGCTATGGAAAGAATTTGAAAAAATGAGTAAAGGGGAGGAGTAAAAATGAAGTTAGATTTAATACAAACAGAAAAAGCACCAGCTGCAGTAGGTCCATATTCACAAGGAGTTAGGGTAGATGAACTCGTTTTCACATCAGGTCAACTGCCTTTTGTCCCAGAAACAGGTGAACTTATAAGTGATGATATTAAAAAAGCAACTAGACAAGCACTCCAAAATCTTAAAGCGGTTTTAGAAGCAGGTGGAGCTACTCTTGAAACAGTGCTTAAAGTAACTGTATTTGTTAAAGATATGGAGAATTTCTCTTTAATCAATGAAGTATATGCTGAGTATTTTAAGAACCATAAACCTGCAAGAAGCCTTGTAGAAGTAGCTAGACTACCTAAAGATGGAGTAATAGAAATAGAAGCAATTGCTATAAAAAAATAAGAATAAATAGAAAAATAACCTGGTAACCAGGTTATTTTGCATTATAAGGTATTCTATATATTGTTCCATTTCCTCTTAACTTTTTTCTTTTTCTCTTTAAGACTAAAGCATACACTCTAAGCAGTATAAATATTAAAAATACAAATATATACCAATTACCTATTATCTTTCCAAAAACAGTAGTGCTTGGATCTATTAAAACAGTGGCTGTAGATATTATATTGCCGCCACCTATTACCTTACCATCTATTAAAAACTCTGCCTCTCCGATAATCTGTCCTTTATCTATTGGAGCTTTTAAGTTTTCTCTAATTGCAATCTTCTTTTCAATATTATTTCGATCGAGTTCAGAAATTGGATAAACAATATCTCTATCTAATATTCCTGCAATATAGGGGATATCTCCATCTCTAATGGAAATATTATCAATAAATTCATTAGTGTGTGCAATTATTACATTATTGTAGTTATCAAATCCATAATTTAAGAGCTTATGGGTATCTGCATATACGCAGAATCCATCAGCCTTTAATACTACGGCTATAAGTTTCTGATCAGCTTTGTTTGCATAAGAGACCAAGCAGTTCTTTGCGTGGCTAGTATAACCGGTTTTAACGCCAGTAGCATACGGATACATAGTGCCGACAAGTTCTCCATTTACATCAATAAGTTCAGAATTATACAGTAGTTTATTTGTAATTTTAAAATATCTTGATTCAGTTTTTTTATTAGTAGGGGGAATTTCAAATTGGATTTTACTAACTATTTCCCTAATTTGTTCATGCTCCATAGCCTCTTTTCCAATTAGTGCTAAATCATATGCACTAGATATATGATTATCATCATGGAGGCCATTTGGATTTACAAAGTGAGTATCAATAGCACCCAGTTCAACTGCCCTCTGGTTCATCATAGATACAAAGCCATCAATTGTTCCTCCAATATATTTGGCAATAGCCAAGGCAGCATCGTTAGCAGAAGGCAATAGCATAGCATGTAATAATTGTTCCATAGTAAGAACTTCTCCTGGTTCAAGAGCAATATGACTGCCGTATGTAAGTCTTACTACCTCATCATCAATTGTCACCAACTCATCTAATTTTGAATTTTCAACAGCTAGTATTGCAGTCATCATTTTTGTTGTACTAGCAGGATATAGCTTTAAATGACTATTTTTTTCATATAAAATTTCACTAGTATCATAATCAATTAAAATTGCTGCTTCGCCACTTAAATCTAGACTTTTAGCATATGTATAGTCATTAGTGAATAAAAATAGTAAAATTGCAAGAAAGCATATAAATCTTTTCATATAGACACCGCCATTTAGTATTTGTTTATTTATATTGATATTATTAATTATATCAGAAATAATTAAAAAAATTAAGTAAATAAACAAAAAGAGAGTATTATTAGTAAATTATAGCTATAATAGATATATAAGATATGATTGGGGGGGTTGTTTTGGATTTCTTTACAAAAAAAGAGAGTATAATAATAATAGCATCAATATTTCTAATAGGGGTATTATTATTTATAAAGACATTTGGTATGGATAAAGAACCAAGATTAGAAGGAGTAGATACAGTTTTTTCTGAAAGCCCTGTAGAAGATAGTAGTATTGTCCCACCTAAAGTAGAAGCAGAGAGTTCTGTGATTATGATCCATATCAGTGGTGAGGTTTACCATCCAGGCATATATGAGCTTATTGTGGGTGATAGGGTTGTAGATGCTGTTAATATGGCAGGTGGTTTGACGAAGCAGGCTGATGTAGATAAAATTAACCTTGCAAAAAAAATTAGTGATGAAGACAAAATTTATATACCAGGCATAGGTGAAGAAGTAGCTTTTTCAGCAGGGATGGAGACAAACACACAAGAATCTGGTAAAATAAATATAAACACTGCTTCAGAAACTGATTTACAAAGCTTACCAGGTATAGGAGAGGTAATAGCGGGCAGGATAGTAGAATATAGAAATACAACAAGGTTTAAAAGCATTGAAGACATTCTAGATGTAAGTGGGATAGGGGAAGCTAAATTTAAATCTATCAAGGATTTTATATCAATAGATTAGAGGAGGAGTTTTTTTGGATATAAGGCTAACAGAATGGACTAAAAGCTCGGGTTGAGCGGCTAAAATCGGTCCAGATATATTGGCGCAAGTTTTGCGTTACTTACCAAAAATAGAAGATGATAATTTAATTGTAGGACTTGGCACATCAGATGATGCTGCTGTTTATAAATTAAACGATGAATTAGCGATTGTTCAAACTTTGGATTTCTTCACACCAATAGTAAATGATCCCTATACATTTGGACAAATAGCTGCAGCTAATTCATTAAGTGATATATATGCCATGGGAGGAGAACCTAAATTAGCTTTAAATATAGTCTGTTTTCCAGATTGTTTAGAAGCAAAGATACTTCGTGAAATCATGAGAGGTGGGCAAGATAAAGTAATAGAAGCTGGTGCAATTCTTGTTGGTGGACATAGCGTATCTGATGACGAGCCAAAGTATGGTCTGTCAGTAACGGGCTTTGTGCACCCAAACAAGGTATTAACGAATAATAATGCAAAAATTGGAGATTCTTTGATTTTGACAAAACCACTGGGAATAGGTATTATATCAACTGCAATAAAAGGTGAACTTGCAAGCAAAGAAGCCTATGATAAGGCTGTGTTTTCAATGACTAGACTGAATGATTTCGGGAAAAAAGCCATAGACAAAGCTAAAGGCGTTCACAGTGTAACAGATATTACTGGATTTGGCTTACTAGGCCATAGCCTTGAAATGGCAGAAGCTAGCCATGTGTCATTAAATATTGATAGCTCTAAAGTTCCATTTATTAAGGAAGCTAAGGAATATGCACAAATGGGTTTAATACCTGCAGGTGCTTATAATAACAAGAACTATATTGGAGATAAAGCAAGTATTGCTGATAGTATTGAAGACTATATGGTTGATATTCTGTTTGATCCCCAAACATCAGGAGGATTATTAATTTCAATCGCAAAGGAATACACAGAATTGTTACTAGATAATTTAAAAGATTCTCCAACAGAATGTGCAATAATAGGAGAAGTAACAGAGTTTAATGGGAAATTTATAGTAGTAGAATAACATTGAGGTGACGTTAAAATATGGGCACTAAAAATTTATATACTTTAATTCCAAAAATTGATGAGCTTATATCTAAGGAGTCCATTAGTGAGCTAACAAACTATATACCACGAAAAATTGTGGTTGATTCAATTCGAGAAGAGATCGAACAGATTAGATTTAAAATCAAAACAGGTATAGATGAAATAGAATTAGCTTATATAATATCAAACATAGATGAAAAAATTATCTTAAATGCTAAAGAAAAAAATTCTTATAATTTAAGGCCAGTTGTTAATGCTACAGGTATAGTGATTCACACAAATCTTGGCAGGTCTTTAATTGGAGAAGAAATATTAAAACAGATGGGAAATACATCCACCAGATATTCAAATCTTGAATACAATATTGAAAATGGAATTAGAGGTTCAAGATATTCACATTTAGAAGATGTAGTTGCGAATATTGTTGGAGGAGAAGCTGCACTAGTTGTAAATAATAACGCAGCAGCAGTTTTGCTAACACTTTCTACAATGGCTAAAAACAAAGAAGTGATTGTTTCAAGAGGAGAACTAATAGAAATAGGCGGTGCATTCCGCATACCTGAGGTTATGGAACAAAGTGGTAGTAAGCTAGTAGAAATTGGCACAACTAACAAGACTCATTTAAGGGATTATGAAAATGCAATAACCGAAGAAACTGGTGCACTTCTTAAAGTTCATACTTCTAACTATAGAATTATGGGATTTACATCTTCTGTTGAAGCTAAAGAACTCAATTATTTAAAACAGAAATATAATATACCAATAATTGAAGACTTAGGGAGTGGAGTTTTAATAGATCTATCAAAGTATGGGATAAGCTATGAGCCAACTGTTATTGATAGCATTAATAATGGTGTTGACATTGTAACATTTAGTGGGGATAAGCTTTTAGGGGGGCCACAAGCTGGTATAATTGTAGGTAAGAGAAAATACATTGAAGCTATGAAAAACAACCCATTAACAAGAGCTTTAAGAGTTGATAAATTTACAATAGCCGCATTAGAAGCGACATTGCGATATTATTATGATGAAAGACTTGCAATAAAAAATATTCCAACACTCCGGATGCTAACTATAAGTGTTGAAGAATTGCAAGATAAGGCTGTAAAATTAAAAGCTTGTATTGAAAAAAATATTTCATCATCAGATTTTAAAATTACCATAGAAGACGAATTTTCTGAAGTTGGGGGAGGCTCATTGCCCATGGAAAAACTAGCTACAAAATGTCTAGTGTTAGATCCTTTAAATATGAGTGTAGCTAGTTTAGAAAGAAATTTAAGAAGTTATGCAACTCCGGTTATAGGTAGGATATATAAAGATAGATTATACCTTGACTTAAGGACACTAAGACTAGATGATTTTAGTATAATAACAGCTGCTATAGAATATGTATTAACATTGAATAAAGGGGAATGATTCTATGAATCATATAATAATTGGAACAGCTGGGCATATAGACCATGGGAAGACGACCTTAATAAGAGCCTTGACAGGGCGAAATACTGATAGGTTAAAAGAAGAACAGGATAGAGGAATTTCTATAGAGCTAGGTTTTACCTACTTTGACTTGCCAAGTGGTCAAAGAGCAGGGATAATTGATGTCCCAGGACATGAAAGATTTATAAGAAATATGTTAGCTGGTGTTGTTGGAATTGATATCGTTTTACTTGTAGTAGCTGCAGATGAAGGTATTATGCCCCAGACAAGAGAGCATCTAGCTATTCTCGATATGCTGGGCATAAAAAAAGGATTTGTAGTTTTAACTAAGTCGGATTTAGTAGAAGAAGAATGGCTTGAAATGGTGGCAGAAGATATTTTAGAAAATGTTAAAGGTACTTTTTTAGAAAATACTCCAATAGTTCCTGTATCATCGACAAAATCTATTGGAATTGATAAAGTTATTAAATTAATAGATGAAATGACCTTAAGCCTAGAAGAAAAAAGTATAGAGGAAATGCCAAGGCTTCCAGTTGATAGAGTCTTTACAATTTCTGGCTTTGGCACAATTGTTACAGGCACACTTCTCGCAGGGATGTTATCTGTTGGAGATGAAGTTGAAATATATCCTGAAGGAATAAAAACTAGGATAAGGTCTCTACAAGTGCATGATATAGACGCAAGAGAAGCATTTGCAGGACAGAGAGTTGCTATAAACCTAGCTTCGGTAAAGAAAAATGAATTGCATCGAGGGAGTCTTATTGCACCAATTAATTCCATGGTAGATACAATGATGTTAGATGTTAAAGTTAAGCTTTTAAAGACACTAGATCGCTCAATAGTAAACAGGACTAGATTAAAGCTTTATCTAGGAACAAAAGAAGTATTGTGCAGACTAATACTTTTAGATAGAGAAGTTTTAGAACCAGGACAGGAAGCTTTTGCTCAACTAAGACTTGAAGAAAAGATAGTTGCAAAAAGGGGAGATAGATTTATATTAAGGTTTTATTCTCCAATGTTTACAATAGGCGGTGGTGAGGTAATAGAATCGAATCCAGAAAAGAAAAAGCGATTTGATGAGGATATAATTGAAGAACTATTAATAAAAGAAGAAGGAGACCAAACAGCGATTGTGGAACATATTGTTAAAGAAAAGGGTGAGATGTTTTTATCGATTAAAGAACTATCAAAAGAGTCGGCTATGCTTGAAGAACAATTTGAGGAAGAAATAAAAAAATTGCAAGATGATGATTTAATATATATATTCAAATTAAGTAAAGATACCTACCCTGTTCACAAAGCAAGTTTTTTAAAACTTTTAGAGAATATTAAAACTTCTGTATTGGATTATCACAACACTTATCCTCTTAGGCAAGGTATTTCAAAAGAAGAAATTAGAAGCAAATTTCTAAGAAAAGCAAAACCAAAGCTAGCCGAGGCAATAATAGATTTAATGATAGAAAAAAGGCAATTAAAGCAATGCCATGATTTATTAAGTTTAAGTGACTTTAAACCAGTGCTTACAAATGAACAAGAAAAGATAAAATTGGCAATAATAAATATTTTTTTGCAAAAAGAATTTTTACCACCTAAGAAGGAAGATTTATTTTTATTAAGATTGGGTAAAGTTGAAGAAATAGAAGAAATACTAATTAGCATGATTACTAAAGGCGAATTAATTAAAATAAATGAAGATATATTAATGTTGCCTCAGACTATTGAAATGGCAATAAGAAAATTGGAAGACTATATTATTCAAAATGAAGCTATATCTGTAGCAGAGTTTAGGGATTTAGTAAACTCAAACAGGAAAACAACAATTGCATTACTAGAATACTTTGATCAGATTAAACTAACAAAACGAAGTGGTGAGAAGAGGATCTTAGCTAAATGATAGTGAGGTGTTGGCATGAGTGAGCGAATACTAGTGATAGATAGTGACAAGACCTTTGCAAAAGGTCTTAGATATAGCCTTGAACAAGACAATTATGAAATTGATATTTTAGATGGAGCTGATTATGCAATTGACTATATTAAAAAAAGGAACTATGATATGGTCTTAATGGAACTTAATTTACCTGATATAAATGGACTTACACTATGCCAAAATATTAGAAATATATCTTCTGTACCAATAATTATAATTACAGATATAAGTGAGGATATAAAAAAAATACTTGCACTTGAATATGGAGCAGATGATTATATTATAAAACCATTTAATATCCTCGAATTAAAAGCTAGGATAAAAGCCATTTTAAGGAGAATAAGTCATAAAGTTACAGAGGCCACTAATAGCAATATAATTGAAGAACATGATATTACGATTAATTCGGTAGGTAGAAAAGTAACAAGGAACGGCAAAAAAATATCCTTAACTGGGAAAGAATTCGACCTTTTATATGTGTTAGCTTCAGATCCAGGGAAAATATTTACAAGAGAGGAATTATTAGAAGTAGTTTGGGGTTTTGCCTACTATGGGGATTTAAGAACTGTAGATGTGCATATAAGAAGAATAAGAGAAAAAGTAGAAAGAGACCCCAAAGTTCCAGAATATGTTTTAACAAAATGGGGAGTAGGGTATTATTTTAAAGAAAATCGATAAAAAATCAATATTGATATTTCACTAGATATCATATATAATCACTTTTAGAGCCAAATGGGGGTAGATGAGTTCTGGTGTGCTCTCTGGTCTTCAAAACCAGCGCGAGGGGTTAAGAGCCTCTTGGGTGGGTTCGATTCCCACATACTCCCGCCAAAGTAAATAAGCGCCTATGGGCGCTTTTTCAATCTTTAATTATTAAATTTTTAAAGGAAGATATAATTTCATCTAAATCATCCTCTAATACAGAAGCTTGAACTGTGTTTGAATTGCCACCACCTTTTATTTTAAAAGAAGTGGAAATATTATTGTAGAGTCCTTGAAGATCTAAATCTATATTTTTTGATTTATTTAAAATAAATTGTGCATTGCTGCTATCCTTAATACCATAAAGCTGTATCACATTTTTATAATTATTAGAAATTATATTTGACATTTTACTTACTTCTTTAAAATCTAAATCTGTAAATGTATTTATTATAAGTTTTCCATAGGATATATTGATTGAATCTCCATAGAGCTTATCACTATAAAGAGAGTATAGTTTCTCCTTTAAATCTCTGTTGTCTTTTTCTAATTTAATTTTATCTTCATAAATCTTCTCTAACCTATCGTATAATTGAGTATCCTTAGCACTCAACAACAAGGAGCTTTTTTTAACGATATCATTTTTTTTAGAATAATCATTTACTGCTCTCATCCCACAAATAAATTCTACCCTGGTGTTAGCCTTATATTTTTCCCATTTTTTTATTTTTATAAGTCCAAGTTCACCTAAATTATTTAAATGAGTTCCACCACAAGGTGAAAAATCATAATCATCAATTTCAACGACTCGAATATCTTCATCGGTGCTAGGAGCTTTTCTTACAGGAAGCAAAGAGATTTTATTTTTCTCAACTATATATGACTTAACTTTAAAGTTAGACTGTATCATTTTATTACATAAAAATTCAACCTGTTTTAGCTCTTGACTTGATAAATTAGCAATTGTTATATCTATGGTAACAGTTTCCTCGCCTAAGTGAAACCCTACAGTTTCTGCTGCTAGTAAGTTATAAAATACACCTGAAAGTAAATGTTGCCCGGTGTGTTGTTGCATTAAATCAAAACGTCTATTGTAGTCAATTTTTAGGTCTACATTAGTTGAAGAAATGTTTTTTTCTAAAATATGTATAAGCTTATCTCCATCTTCGTAAGTGCTGATTACAGTATTTCCATCTATAGTACCGATATCTCCTAATTGTCCTCCAGAATTATCAGGATAAAAAATTGTTTTATCTAGTCTTATATGCCATTTGTTATTTTTTTGTTTTTTATCCACTATCCTAGCTTTTAACTCATTTAAATATGGATTTTCCCAATATATTTTTTTAGTCAAGTTATACACCACCTTTTTAAAGTCATTTTAGCTATATGAACCTATAAGTATGTTATAATATAATAATTATATATCATTCCAAGTAAAACATAAAGCGCTAAGGAGAGAATTAATGAAAAGGCCTATATTGCCATTAGGGATTGGATTTGGAATAGGAATTTTGGCAGCTTACTATTTGGATATTTCAAGTGTGTTTTTATTTATAATTCTTACAATAATACTATTATACTCTTATATAAAAGTAGTTGATAACGAGGGAATATTTGTTTGCATGGTTTTCTTGATGATAATACTAGGCGCATTAAATGTCAACTCTACCTATAATAAAAATTTGTATGATTTTGTAAATAAAGAAGCCGAGTTTAGTGGAATAGTAGATTCAGTAGAAAAAAATGAAAACTCCTATAAATATGGATTTATTTTAAAATCAGCAAATGATACAATTCTAAATGAGAAAGTTATATTGAGTTTTTATGAAAATATTAACCTAGAAATTGGCCATAGGATCGATTTAAGAGGACAAATAAAAGTTCCAAGCGAAAATACAAATCCTTTGCTATTTAATTATAGGAGATACTTATTGGGGAAAAACATTGAATTTCAACTAGTAGGAAATCCTAAAACAATAAAAACACTAGATAAGGAAATAAGCTTAAAATACCAATTGCAAAGATCTTTTTATAAAAGGGTCCAGACTCAGTTTTCAAATTTAAAAGCACAAAATGCAAATACAATTAAAGGTCTTATATTAGGTGCCAGCAACAATTCAGATGGAGGTGAATATGACAAATATAAGGAGTTAGGAATAGCTCATATATTAGCTATTTCTGGATTACATATTGGGATAATAGCAGGTTTTTTTATTTATATCCTATCTATAATTGGCTTTAAAAGAAAATACAATTTTTTTATTACATTGTTTGTTTTATGGCTATATGGACTCTTAATAGGCTTTCCACCTTCGACACTTAGAGCTTTAATTATGTTTACGATTATTATTATCAGTAAGTTGTCCAACAAACCCTATGATTTTTTAAATATTTTAGCTTTTTCTTTTATTATTAGCCTAATAATAAATCCATTTTGGGTATTTAGTATTGGTTTCCAATTATCTTATATTGCCACGGTATCATTAGGATTTATTTTTCCAAAATTAAAAGAATATATTTACCCCTATAAATCAAACTTTGTAGATTCATTTTTAAGTGTTTTAGCTGTTAATGTTGGGATATTTCCACTTCAAAGCTTATATTTTAATGAATTTCCGATACATACTTTCATATCTAATATACTAATACTTCCAATGGCTACAATTAATCTTATGCTTGGGTTTTTAAACTTGATATCAAATATTTTTGTTCCCATATTGGACTTGTTTTTAACTATTCAAAGTCTAATAGTTGATTATATCTATAAACTTCCAATGCGAACGCTTTATTTAAGCTCATTAGAAATTGGTGAAATTATAACTTATTACATATCAGTGATGATAGCTTTAAATATTAAAAAGCTAGGAGAATTGAGTAAAAGTATTAAAAAAACTGTGTTTGTTTCACTTGTATTCTTATTGTTAATGATGTCTATTAACAATTTAACGTGGAATAATTTAGAAATAGACTTTATAGATATAGGTCAAGGCGATTCAATACTTATTAAAAAAGATAGTATTCAGTATTTAATTGACACTGGAGGATCTGTATTTGGAACTTTTGATGTGGGAGAGAGAATATTACTTCCTTATTTAGTAAAAACTGGAAATAGAGATATTGAAGGTGTTATAATTACACATTTCGACAAAGATCACTATGGTGCTTTGGGATCACTAATAAATAAGATATCTATAGACAAAGTACTAGTGGGTTCAGAAATACCAGATTTAGAATTAAAACAAAAGCTGAAACGCGCAGGAATTCCAGTTGTAAAACTGGTAAAAGATAATAGGATTACAATTGATAAAGACACGTGTTTGCATGTTGTGTATCCAGATAAAGAAACAAAAAAAAATAAAATTGAAAATAATAACTCCCTAGTAATTATTTTAGAAGCCTATGGTAAAAGAATCTTATTTACAGGAGATATAGAAAGCCCTATAGAAAAGAAATTAGTTAGTCAGGGAATAGAGCCTGTAGATATATTGAAAATTCCCCACCATGGAAGTCAAAGTTCTTCAACAGAAGAGTTTATTGCTATGTTATCACCCCAGATCTCTGTAATATCCGTGGGTAGAAATAATAGCTATGGGCATCCTTCTAAAGAAGTAATCCAAAGGCTCCATAGTTTTGATACAGAAATATATAGAACAGATACTATGGGACTAATTAAAGTAAAAATAGATAAAAAGAGAATAGATATATGCCCTTATTATGGGCCTTTATACAGAGAAGATATAAAAAAAGTATTGGACAAGTATTTTGAAATTATTTTAATATCTATATTATACATGCTAGTGGCATTTTCAACTGTAAAGGAACACAATCGATTGGAGGATTTAAAGATTGAATTATAATGATTTTATTTCAGAAATAAAGAAAGAAAAGATAAGAGAGCTGTATTTCTTTTCTGGTGAAGAGATATACCTTATGGATAAAGCACTAGAAGAGTTAATTAAATCTCTTTTAACAGAAGATTTGCAGTCAATAAACTTATCTTATTTAGATGGGAAAACAAGTGATCTTGATTCTCTAAAATTGTCTTGCGAAACTCTACCCTTCCTCTCTAATAAAAGAATTATAGTCTTAAATGATCCCGACTCTATGGAAGATTTAGTTAAAAATCAGGAAGAAGTAATTGCGTATTTAAAAACTTTGGGAGATCACCAAACATTAATAATAGCAGATAGAAAATCAAATATTAAAAAATCTACAAAGTTATATAAGTTTATAAAGGAGATAAACTGCAATGTAAATTTCGAGAAATTAAAAGGAGTTGAATTAAACAGCTGGATTATAGATAGGTTTAAGCTAAATGGTAAAATACTAGCTAATTCAAATATAAGTTACTTTCTTAGAACAAGTAGTTATTTAAGTAGAAATATTGATTCAACTCTTTATGATTTAGAAAATGAAATTAAAAAGCTTTCAGCATTAAGCCAGAGAAAAGAAATTACCAATGAAGATATGGATAAAGTTTTAATTAAAAATATTGATAGAAATATATTTGATTTACTAGAAGCAATAAGTAAAAACAACAGCGATAAGGCTATTAGTATTTTTAACCAGATCTACACAATGAATGAGCCAATACAGAAGATAATATTTATGATAGCAAGACAATTTAGACTTTTGAATGCTATAAAACTGCATTTAAGCAAAGGATATGGGAACAAAGAGATACAGCTAAAATTAGGAATTAAGCCTTATGAATTTTCTAAGTTAGTTAAGCAAGTAGGCTCCTTTAGTCAAAAAACATTAAATGAAATCCTAGAAAACATATTAGAAACAGACAAGAATCTGAAAACTAGGCCTAGCGACCAAAAGCTAGAAATGGAATTGCTTTTAGTAAAGTTGACTAATAAAAAAGCTACATAAAAAAAGAACTTCGGCTGTTCCCCGAAGTTCTTTTTATACAGCTTTATTAAGAGATTTTGTCAATCTACTTATCTTCCTTGAAGCAGCATTCATATGAATAACATTATGTTTAGCAGCTTTTTTGAGTTTCTTGTCAATGGCTTTTAATAATGAACTTGCTTCATCTATATCACCTTTAGCTAAAGCAGCATTAAATTTATTAATATATGTCTTAATTTCTGTTTTTTTACTTTTATTTAAGGCAGTTTGTCTAGCTGTTATTCCGATTCTTTTTTTTGCAGATTTAATATTTGCCATTATTTCACCTCCTCTGATCTAACAAAAGTTATTGTACCATGACTAGAATCAAATTGCAAGCAAAAAAGACTAGAGACCCACTATAATGCGCTGTTAGAAGTCTTTTATTAATTATTTTTATCCAATGACCCAGCTATAATAGTATATATTGAAATCATTAAAATCTTATTTATTGATTTCATAGCATTTAATGATATAATATTTAATGGAAGAACTAAAGATGATTTAGCGAAAATTCAAATTTTTAGAATAAATCTAAGTTGGTAACAAAGGAGATTGTAAAATGAACCAAGATGAAGAAAAAGAAAACACAGAAGCATTTGAGTGGTTAAAGAGCATTGCTCTTGCCATAGCTATAGCATTGTTAATAAAGACATTTGTATTTAACACAACATATGTCTTAGGCAATTCAATGTATCCAACACTTCTAGAAAGAGATAGGTTATTTGCATTAAAAATTCCTTTATATTTTGGAGGGCCGGAAATAGGGGATATTGTCGTTTTAGAAGCACCAGATAATCCTAAAAAAGACTATATAAAACGTGTAATAGCAACTTCTGGAGATAAGGTTGAAATAATAGATGGCAAGGTTTATGTAAATGATAAAATGCTGGATGAAGATTATATAGTTGGCGACTCATACACTCATGCATATGATAATAGCATCTGGATAGTACCTGAAGGTGAGTTGTTTGTATTAGGAGATAACAGGGCAGAAGGGGCGAGCAAAGACAGTAGATATTTCGGAACAGTTACTAAGAAAGCAGTTAAGGGAATAACAGGTTTTAGATATTTTCCAATAGATGACAGATTTGGCAATATAGAATAGCCTCCCAAAGGGAGGCGTTTTAGTTAATATATTTTAGGAGGAGTACGATGCATTTAAATCAGAAAAATATTAGAAATTTTTCTATAATAGCCCATATTGACCACGGGAAATCAACACTAGCAGATAGATTAATAGAAATTACAGGTATGCTCGCTACAAGAGAGATGCAAGAACAGGTTCTTGATAAAATGGATCTTGAAAGAGAAAGAGGAATAACAATAAAATTAAAGGCTGTAAGGTTAATTTACAAGGCAAAAGATGGGGAAGATTACATACTAAACCTAATTGATACTCCAGGGCATGTAGACTTTAACTACGAAGTATCAAGGTCTCTTGCAGCGTGTGAGGGAGCCATACTAGTAGTAGATGCAACACAAGGAGTTGAGGCTCAAACACTTGCAAATGTATATCTTGCAATTGATCAAAATCTTGAGATTTTACCAGTTATAAATAAAATCGACTTGCCTAGTGCGAGAGTAGATGAGGTAAAAAATGAAATAGAAGATATTATTGGAATCGAGGCGCGAGATGCACCTATGATATCAGCGAAAGATGGCATTAATATAGAAGAGGTTTTAGAAGAGATAGTCAAGAAAGTCCCCGCCCCAAAAGGTGATGCAAATGCTCCTTTAAAAGCGCTAATATTTGATTCTTACTATGATACATATAAGGGAGTTACTTGTTATATAAGGGTATTTGAAGGACGAGTATCTGCTGGGATGAATATTAGAATGATGGCAACAGGCAAAGAATTTGAAGTTACAGAGGTTGGAGTAAATACATCTAAACATATCTCACTTGATAGTATAGGACCTGGAGAAGTTGGATATTTAACAGCAAGCATTAAAAATGTGAAAGAGGCAAGAGTTGGTGATACTATCACAGATGCTTTAAACCCCACAAATCAAGCGCTCCCAGGTTATAAAAAGGTAATACCAATGGTTTATAGTGGGATATATCCAGCTGAAGGTGAGGATTTCAATAGAGTTAGAGAAGCTTTAGAAAAATTACAAGTTAATGATGGAGCTTTAATTTATGAACCTGAAACTTCAGTTGCCTTGGGTTTTGGATTTAGATGTGGGTTTTTGGGCCTGCTCCATATGGAAATAATCCAAGAAAGATTAGAAAGAGAATTTGATTTAAGCATAATAACAACTGCCCCAAGTGTAATATATAAAGTGACAAAGACTGATGGAGAAGAGATTGAAATTCAAAATCCTTCTAATCTTCCCCCGGCTACTGAGATATCTAGTATGAAAGAGCCAATAGTAGCAGCTTCAATTATGACACCATCAGAGTATGTAGGTTCAATAATGGAGCTTTGTCAAAATAAAAGAGGGGAATTTAAAGATATGAAATACCTAGAAGAGACTAGAGTTGTTTTAAATTATGAATTGCCACTAAACGAAGTTATTTATGATTTTTTTGATGCACTTAAATCTAAAACAAGAGGATATGCATCTTTTGACTATGAATTGATAGGTTATAGGGAAAGTGAACTAGTTAGGATGGATATTTTAATTAATGGAGAATTAGTTGATGCATTCTCACTTATTGTACATGAAGAAAAGGCATATGAAAGAGGCAGATCTATAGCTGAGAGATTGGTCGATATAATACCAAGACATCAATTTGCCGTACCCATTCAGGCCAGTATTGGGAATAAAATAATAGCACGTGAGACAATACGAGCCTTAAGAAAAGATGTCTTGGCTAAATGTTATGGCGGAGACATTTCAAGGAAAAGAAAGCTTTTAGAAAAACAAAAAGCGGGTAAAAAAAGAATGAGACAAATAGGTTCTGTAGAAGTACCGCAAGAAGCATTTTTAACTGTTTTAAAATATGATGATAAATAGAGTGCACATTAAGTGTGCTTTATTTATTTAACAAATTATTTTAAAGTGATATTGTATGCTTGGAGGTTTAAATGAAAAACATTGGACTATATATTCATATACCCTTTTGTGAAAGAAAGTGTTTTTATTGTGATTTTACATCAATCCCTGTAAATAATTCCCTAGTTGAAAAATATTTTAATTATTTATTAAAAGAATTGTCCATGGCCAGCAATAAAGCGAATGGTTTTCTTGTAGACACTATATTTATAGGTGGAGGAACACCATCTATACTTGATGGGGTAAAAATAGAAGCTTTATTTAAAAACATAAGAAAAGAATATACCTTATCGAATAATCCTGAAATTACAATAGAAGTAAACCCAGGAACACTAGATACAAATAAATTAGCATCATATAAAAGAGCAGGGATTAATAGGATAAGCATTGGAATCCAAAGTATGAATAACAGTACTTTGCTATCAATCGGAAGGATTCACAATAAGCAGCAAGTCATAGAAACTATAAAAACATGCAAAAACTTTGGATTCCATAATATAAGTGGAGATTTAATATTTGGCTTGCCAAATGAAAAGATAGAAGATTTTAAAAGTAGCTTGCAAGAAGTTATAGAATTAAATCTCTCACATATATCCCTATATGGGCTAATTTTAGAAGAAGGGACAAAAATGCATTATTGGCACAAAAAAGGACTATTAGACTTGCCAGATGAATTAGAAGAAAGAAAGATGTATCACCTAGCTATAGACTTCTTAGAAAAACATGATTTTTTACAATATGAAATTTCAAATTTTGCAAAAAAAGGATTCCAATCTAAGCACAATATTGGCTACTGGGAATTAAAACCCTATATAGGTATCGGGTTAGCCAGTCACTCAAATATAGATGATATTAGATATTGGAATGAAAAATGTTTTGAGAAGTATTTTCGAAAATTAGACGTAGATTTACTCCCAATAGAAGATAGTGAATTTATAAACAAATCTTTAAAGGAATCTGAATACTTGATTTTAGGCATAAGGATGAATAAGGGCATATCGAAAGTTGATTATAGAGATAAGTTTGGAGCTGAACTTATGGAAAAATACAAAAAACCAATAGCAAAGCATATAGATAATGCTTTGCTAATAGAAACAAAGGATAGCATTCAGCTAACTAAAAGAGGAATGGATTTAAGCAACCTAGTGGAAATAGATTTTTTATGATTTCAAAAAAATCCCATAAACTTTCTAAAAACTGTTGACAATTAAGCGGCTAGATGATAATTTATATATAGGATTAGCACTCGCCCTAGTAGAGTGCTAACAATCATCCAAACTAAATTCAAGAGGTGATAGTATGTTGGATGAAAGAAAAATAAAAGTATTATATTCAATAATTAAAAGCTATATAAACACTGCTGAACCAGTAGGATCTAGAACAATTTCTAAAGAATACGACATAGGAGTAAGTTCTGCAACCATAAGAAATGAAATGTCGGATCTTGAAGAATTAGGATATTTAATAAAAACACACTCATCTTCTGGTAGGATTCCTTCAGATAAGGGGTATAGATTATATGTAGATAATTTAATGAAATTAAAAGACAATAAAAATGATTCCAAAAAGAAAGACCACATTAAAAGAATATTAGAAGAAGAGAGCGAAGAGATTGAACAGCTAATATTAAATTCATCTAGGCTCTTATCTCAAATTACCAGCTACACTTCTTTAGCCTTATCTCCAAAGCAGAAAGAAACTAAAATTAAGCATATACAACTTTTGCCTATTGATAAAAATCAAATCTTATTGATAGTGGTAAATGAAAGTGGGATTATTAAAAACACAATTTTTAACATTGAAGATAGTATTCCTGAAGAACAATTAAATAGGATTACTAATATGTTAAATATAAAACTAAAGAATCGTTCTTTCAATGAAATTGATAGAGAACTAAATGAAGAGTTATTTAAAGATTTTTATCGTTATAAAGGGATAATAGAAGAAGTAATTCCCATCTTGGGAAAATCTATAGGAAGTATGGATACAATAGAACTATATTCAGATGGCTTGACTAGACTTCTTAATTTCCCTGAGTATAAAGATATTGACAGAGTAAAGTCTATTATTTCATTTATTGAAGATAAGAATCAACTTATGGACCTACTTCTTATGGACAATGAAGATAAGGATATTGATATAACGATAGGTACAGAAAATATATACCTTCCCCTTAGGGAATGTAGTATTATTACTGCTACCTATAAGCTTGATGGTGAAACATTGGGGAAAATTGGTATTATAGGTCCTACAAGAATGAATTATTTGGAATTGACAAAAACTTTGAAAATATTTTCTGAAAACATATCAGAAATTATTAATAATAATTATTGACTTACAAGAGGTGATAAAGATGACTATGAAAGATAATAATTTGAAGGAGGAAGAGCTAAACTCTGATGAGGTTAATACTCAGGAGATCCTCCAAGATGTTAAGGAGGAGGAAGCAATTCTAAATTTCAAAAATAAAATCAAAGAAAAAGAACAAGAACTTGAGGATTTACAGACCAAATTAACCCGTCTACAAGCAGATTTTCAAAATTATAAGAAAAGAACTGAAAAAGACAAAGCATTATTTGTAGATTATGGTATTGAATCTATGACAATAGATATGCTGCCTATCTTAGATAATTTTCAAAGAGCTTTAAGCACAAGCGAAGATGAAGATAATTTGTTTTATAAAGGTCTATGTATGATTGAAAAACAATTTACAGAGGCTCTAGAAAAAAATGGTGTTAAAGAAATAGAGGCTTTGGGTAAAGAGTTTGATCCCAAATTTCATCATGCAGTATCAACTCAAGAGAGCGAAGAAAAACCAGGTATTATACTTGAGGTATCACAAAAAGGGTATATAATTAATGAAAAAGTGATAAGACCTGCAATGGTTATAGTATCGCAATAATAAAGGGGGAAAAATAATGAGTAAAATTATAGGTATTGATTTGGGAACTACAAATTCAGCAGTTGCTGTAATGGAGGGTGGAGAGGCAGTAATCATCCCTAATGCTGAAGGGAATAGAACCACACCTTCTGTAGTAGCATTTACAAAAGATGGAGAGAGGTTAGTAGGAGAGACAGCCAAGAGGCAAGCTATTACTAACCCTGATAGGACAGTACAATCCATCAAAAGACGTATGGGCACCGATCATAAAAATGTCATTGACGGTAAGAATTATAGCCCGGAAGAGATTTCAGCAATGATATTGCAAAAAATCAAAGCAGATGCAGAAAGTTATCTTGGCGAAAAAGTCACAGATGCTGTTATTACAGTACCTGCATATTTTACAGATAGCCAAAGACAAGCAACAAAAGATGCTGGGAAAATAGCTGGTTTAAATGTAAAGAGAATAATAAATGAGCCAACAGCAGCAGCCTTATCATATGGTTTAGATAAAGAACAAGGACAACACAAGATAATGGTATTTGACCTTGGTGGAGGAACATTTGATGTATCCATACTTGAACTTGGTGATGGTGTTTTTGAAGTATTAGCAACTAGAGGAAACAATTTACTAGGTGGAGATGACTTTGACAATAAATTAATTGATTATATAGCAGAGCAGTTTAAAGGAGAAAATGGTGTTGATTTAAGAAATGATAAAATGGCACTCCAAAGATTAAAAGAAGCTGCAGAAAAAGCTAAAAAAGAACTTTCTACAACAAAATCAACTAATATTAATTTACCATTTATAACAGCAACAGCAGCTGGGCCAATCCATTTAAATATGGATATAACAAGGGCTAAGTTTGATGAATTAGTTTCTGGCTTAATAGATAAAACAATTGAGCCTGTTAAAGCAGCAATAAAAGATGCTGGAATAAAAGCTTCAGATATTGAAAAAGTATTACTAGTAGGTGGGTCTACTAGGATTCCAGCAGTTCAAGATGCTGTTAAGAAAATTATTGGCAAGGAAGCACAAAAAGATATAAACCCTGATGAGAGTATTGCCTTAGGTGCTGCGATACAAGGTGGAGTTTTAAGCGGTGAAGTTAAAGATTTGCTATTATTAGATGTAACTCCTCTTTCTCTAGGAATAGAGACACTTGGAGGTGTAACAACTAAGTTAATAGAAAGAAATACAACAATTCCAACTAAAAAATCTCAGATTTTTACAACCGCTTCAGACAATCAAACTTCAACCG
Source organism: uncultured Gudongella sp. (assembly GCA_964604145.1). Lineage (GTDB taxonomy): Bacteria > Bacillota > Clostridia > Tissierellales > Tissierellaceae > Gudongella. The sequence continues at coordinate 39,246 of CAZRXS010000003.1, forward strand.
ATATCCATGTACTACAAGGTGAGAGACAAATGGCAAATGACAATGTTACTTTAGGAAGATTCCAACTTACTGGGATACCACCTGCACCAAGAGGGGTACCTCAAATAGAAGTTACCTTTGATATAGATGCCAATGGTATTGTAAATGTAAGCGCAAAGGACTTGGGTACTGGTAAAGAGCAAAAAATCACCATAACTGCATCTACAAAACTTAGCGAAGATGAAATACAACAAAAAGTAAAAGAAGCGGAAAGATTTGCTGAAGAGGATAAAGTAAAGAAAGAAAATATTGAGGTAAGAAATAACGGAGATTCTATAGTATATCAAACAGAAAAAACTTTAAAAGAATTAGAAGGTAAAATAAGTACTGAAGAAAAAGCAAAGGTAGAAGAAAAGTTAGAATCGCTTAAAAAAGCTCTAGAGGGCGATGATATTGAAGATATAAAACAAAAAACTGAGGAGCTAACTAATGAGTTCCATGCAATTTCTCAGAAACTTTACGAAACTACTCAAGGAGCAGAATCTGAAGGTGAACAAGCACCAGAAGATGAAGACGTTGTAGATGCTGATTATGAAGTAGTTGATGAAGACTAATAAGCTAGAGCTAAACTCATTTGAGTTTAGCTCTAATTATGAATATATACGGAAGATGGTGTAAGTTAGTGAGGGACTTTTATGAAATACTAGATATAGATAAAGATGCATCATTAGATGATATTAAAAAGGCTTATAGAAAGCTCGCAAAAAAACATCATCCTGATTTAAATCCAGATAATCCAGAAGCAGAACAGAATTTTAAAGAAGTGACCTATGCTTATGAAGTATTAAGTAATTCAGAAATGCGTATAAGATACGACAGATATGGTCATGCAGGTATAGACCCTCAAGTTGGAGAGAGTAATTTTGGAGACTTTGGAAATTTTGGAGATATATTTGGAGATATATTTGATGTATTTGGTGACTTTGGTGGTTTTACTTCAAGAAGCAGAAGAAGCGCTAGAAGAAATGAGCCAATAAGAGGATCCGATTTAGAACAAAGAGTTACTATAGAATTTGAAGAAGCTGTATTTGGAGTTGAAAAACAGGTTCAGGTAAGAAGATATGAAACTTGTCCTAGCTGTGAAGGAAGTGGAGCAAAGCAAGGAACATATAAAAAAACTTGTAGCAAATGTAATGGTTCAGGAGAAGTAAGATATGCTCAACAAACCCCATTTGGTCAATTTGTTCAAGTTGGTGTTTGTGATAATTGCCAAGGAACTGGTGAAATAATAGAAGAGCATTGTGAAACTTGTCATGGTGAAGGAAAAGTAATAAAAACTAAAACTATTAATGTGAAAATCCCAGCTGGTGTTGATAACGGCTCAATTATGTCTGTTAAAGGAGAAGGTCATAGTGGAGAAAGGGGTGGACCATCTGGAGATTTATATTTATATATATCAGTTAAAGAACACCCTGTATTTACAAGAGAAAACTTAGATTTATTTGTAGATGTACCAGTGTCTTATGCCCAAGCCATACTAGGTTCAGAAATTGAAGTGCCAACTTTAGAAGGAATAGAAAAATATGACCTTCCACCAGGAACTGATTCTCATACTAACTTTAAATTAAAGCATAAAGGCGTTACAAATGTAAGAGGATTAGGAAAAGGCGACTTGTATTTTACTGTAAAAGTAATTATACCTAAAGATATTAATGAAGAACAAAAAGAACAACTATTAAAATACTCTGAAAGCATGGGAGAAAAATATAAAGCAAGAGAGAAAAAAGGATTTTTTAAAAAAATAAAGGATATTTTTAATTAACAGCCACTTAGGTGGTTGTTTTGTTTTACTAGATTATATACGAAATTTAAGATATAATTATCACAGAAAACAATAAGGATGTGATATTTTGAAATGGCTAGAAATTATAGTGAAAACATCTCCTGAAAATGAAGATTTGCTTAGTTTTATTTTATATGAGAATGGGGCTACAGGTCTTGAAATAAAAGACCCAAGAGATATTGATTACTTCCAGCAGAATAAAGATAAATGGGATTTTATAGATGAAGATATAAAAAACTACGAATACAAGGGAGTTTTAATAAAGGCATATTTTTTCCTTTATGGCAATATAGAAGAAACCATAGTAAAAATTAAAGAAGAAATTACTAAACTCTCTTTAGGAGAAGTTTTAATAAACCAAGTTGATGAAAAGGACTGGGCGGAGAATTGGAAAAATTATTATAAAACAGAACATATTACAAAAGACATTGTAATAAAACCAACCTGGGAGTTGTATGATAAAAAATCACATGAGATAGTGATAGAATTAGATCCAGGAATGGCTTTTGGAACGGGCACTCATGAGACAACTATAATGTGTGCCAGGGCGTTAGAAGAATATGTAGATAATACTAAAGAAGTATTTGATATAGGATGCGGCAGTGGAATCTTAAGTATTATAGCAGCTAGACTTGGAGCAAAGAGTGTTTTAGCTATAGACTTAGACCCAATGTGTGTAAGGGTTACAAAAGAAAATGTTATAATAAATCATGTATCAGATAAAGTTAAGATTAAAACTGGGAATTTATTTGATGTAGTCGATGGAAAAGCAGATATTATTGTTGCAAATATTATTGCTGAAGTAATAGTAGCTATGATTCCAAAATTAAAGAGCTACCTAAATAAAGATGGTATATTTATAGCTTCTGGTATACTTAAATCAAAACTTCCAATCGTACAAAAAGCTTTGCATGATAATGGATATAAAATTGTAAAGATACTCCAAATAAATGCTTGGGTGGCCATTATATCAAAGTAGTAAAATAATTATAGATAAAAAATGTTAAGCCTGTGTCTTTAAAGGATGTAAATGTGAATTAGGAAATACAAGGAGTGATATAAGTGTTAAAAGTTACATTCCATACACTTGGCTGTAAAGTGAATCAATATGAAACAAAGGCCATGGAAGAACTATTTGAGGATAGAAACTATGAGTTAGTAGCAGAAAACGATTGTGCTGATATTTATGTTATAAATACTTGTACAGTAACAAATATGTCAGACAGGAAATCAAGACAGTTTATTAGAAAAGCCAAGAAGATAAATAAAGATGCAATAGTAGCAGTAGTTGGATGTTATTCCCAAGTTTCACCAGATGAGGTCGAAAAGATTGAGGATGTAGATGTTATTATTGGGACAAGTGAAAGAAAGCAGATTGTAGATTTATGTGAAGAAGCAATGCTTTCTAGAAAGAGAATTAATATTGTTAGACCTATAAAGACATACAAAGAATTTGAAAAAATAAATATAAATCAAGTGAGCTCTAAGACAAGAGCTTTCTTAAAAATCCAAGATGGATGCAACCAATTTTGCAGTTACTGTATTATACCTTATGCAAGAGGCCCCATTAGAAGCAAAGAAATTAAAGATATTGAGTATGAGGTAAGAAATTTAGCCAAGGCAGGCTTTAAAGAGATAGTTTTAACAGGAATTCATATTGCATCTTATGGAAAAGACTTAGGCAATATAGATTTAATTCATGTAATTGATAAGATTAGTGAAATAAAGGGTATTGAAAGAATAAGGATGAGTTCAATTGAACCAAATCTAATTGATGATGAATTTATGAAAAGAATATCTACTAATAAAAAAGTTTGTGATCATTTTCATTTATCCTTGCAAAGTGGATCAGATTCTGTTTTAAAAAGGATGAATAGAAGGTATACAAAGAGTGAATTTAAAGAAAAAGCCCATCTAATTAAGAGATATATGCCAAATGTTGGGCTTACAACTGATATTATAGTTGGGTTTCCTGGAGAAACAGATGAAGAATTTGAAGAGACTTATAATTATGTAAAAGAAATTGGCTTTTCGAGAATTCATGTCTTTAAGTATTCAAAAAGAAGGGGTACACCTGCTGCAAAAATGAAAGAGCAAATTCATGGAGAGATAAAAAACCATAGAAGTGAGCGTTTAATAGAATTAGGAGATAATTTAGCACTGGATTTTCATAGTAATTTTCTACAGGACAGACTTTCTGTTTTATTTGAAGAAAAGGATAAAACAGATAATAATATTTATAAAGGCTACACAAGTAATTATATTAGATCTCAGGTTTTTTCTAGATGTGATATAATAGGAGAGATAAGAGATTTTAAAGTGGAAAAATCTAATGCTTTATATGTAGAAGGAATTTTGTTTTAAGGAGGGTTTAGATGGATTGCTTATTTTGTAAAATTGCAAATAAAGAAATTGGGAGCGATATAATTTATGAGGATGACAAGCTAGTGGCATTTAATGATATCAATCCTCAGGCGCCAGTACATTTTTTACTTGTGCCTAAAGAGCATATTAAGTCGCTCAATGAGGTAAGTCAAGAGCAAGCACAGTTAATTGCCCATATTTTTAAGATTATTCCCACTCTGGCGAAGAAATACGATTTAACAAAAGGCTACCGCGTAGTGAACAATTGCGGAGATCAAGGAGGTCAAACTGTAGATCATATTCACTTTCATGTACTTGGCAAAAGAGAAATGTTGTGGCCACCAGGGTAAAAATAGTTGAAATAATCATATTTATACTGTATAATAATTAAGTGTACAAGCTATATTCTTCACAGTATTGTAACACTCTTGTAGTTGAGAGGGGAGGGGAAGGATCAATGACAGAAATCAAAGTTGGTGAAAATGAATCTCTTGATAATGCTCTTAAAAGGTTTAAAAGATCATGTGCAAGGTCAGGTGTTATAGGGGAAGTTAGGAAACGTGAGCATTACGAGAAACCAAGTGTAAGACGTAAGAAAAAATCTGAAGCAGCAAGAAAGAAAAAAAATTCTAAGTTTTGATTTAAGTATCTAAGAGTATTATAAAGAAGGTGAATTTGTGTCCCTTAAAGATAAACTTATGGAAGATTATAAGTCTTCTATTAAAAACAAAGATACTATAAGAAAAAATACTGTCGTTTTAATTAGAGCAGCAGTTAAACAAAGAGAAGTTGATGAAAGAACTGAGCTATCTGATGAACAAGTACTTGATATAATCTCTAAGCAGTTAAAAGAAAAGAAAATGGCTATCATTGAATTTAAAAAAGGAAATAGGCAAGATCTAGTAGATTTAACTAATTTAGAAATGAATATTTTACTAGAGTATTTGCCAAAACAGTTAACACAAGATGAAGTAGATGAAATTGTTAAAGATACTATTTCTGAGATAGGTGCTAATTCAGTAAAAGATATTGGCCTTGTTATGAAATCTATTATGCCAAAAGTAAAAGGCATAGCAGATGGGAATATGGTAAATAAGGCAGTGAGAAATATATTAAAATAACCTGAGCATTCTCAGGTTATTTGCTTTTATTGTTATTATTAGGGTATTAATAGATTGTAAAGTAAAATGGAGGTGAACAGAATGAAAGCAATAAAGAAGTTAGGACTAATATTTATTATGATATTCTTATTATTATCAACAATAAATGTTTTTGCTTCTGAGCCATCTAAAGCATATGTTGTACCTATTAAAGGAGAAATAAATAGAGCAACACACAATTATGTTAGAGATGTGATGAATGATTTAAATAATATGGACGTAGAAGCCATAATATTTGAAATAGACACTTACGGAGGTTTAGTAGACGAAGCTATAAAAATAAAAGATATTATTTTATCAACTAATATTCCTACAATTGCTTTTGTAAATAACAAAGCGGCATCTGCAGGAGTGCTAATTACGATAGCAGGAGAGCATATAGTCATGTCTGAAAATGCAGTAATTGGATCAGCTGAAACTGAACCAGACACAGAAAAAATTCTTTCAATGTGGAGAGGAGTATTAAGAGATACAGCTCAATTTAGAGATAGAGATCCACTTTTGCTTGAATCGATGGCTGATAGAGACATTGAAATTGAGGGAGTAATCAAAAAAGGCAAGCTGTTAAACCTAACTGCAAAAGAAGCAAAAGAACTTGGCTTGGCAGATTTATTATCATCAGATTACAATGAAATGTTAGATGAATTTGGGATTAAAGCAAATTCTATAGAACTTATGGAGGAAGGTCTACAAGTTAAACTCTCCAAGTATGTTGCAAGCCCATATATAAGTACTATGCTATTAACCTTGGGGTTTGTAGGGCTTGTAGTTGAAATACTCACACCTGGATTTGGTCTAGGAGGAACAATCTCCTTAATGGGATTTGGCCTGTATTTTGCTGGTAATATCCTTGCGGGGAACTCAAATTGGACTTCGTTAGTATTATTCATAGTTGGACTGGGACTCTTAGTTATTGAAGGTATTGTCCCTGGCTTTGGATTGCCGGGAATAGGAGGTATTGTTTTCATATTAACTGGAGTAGCCTTAGCAATGGATAGCCTTAGTGCAGCCTTGTTATCTTTAAGCATTGCAATAATAATTACTACACTTGTGGCAATTGTTATGGTCAAGCTTGGATTTAAGAGTAAATTACTAGGGAAGATAACATTAACCAATAAATTAGAGAGTGAAAAAGGTTATCTAAGCACAAACACCATGTCAGCATTAATTAATTTAGAAGGAACATCACTTACTGAACTTAGGCCATCAGGCTTTATTATAATTGATTCGCAAAAGTATGATGCTTTAGCCGAGTCTGGGTATATACCTAAGGATACAGCTATAAAGGTTGTAAAGGTCGAAGGTTCAAAAATATTTGTTAGGAGGAATATATAATGAATTCGAATTTATTTTTGACTTTAGGAATTGCAGTAGGAATAATCATAATATTGATGTTGTTCTTTACATTTGTACCAGTAGGTTTGTGGATAACAGCATACTTCTCTGGTGTAAAAGTTAAAATTGCAACACTTATAGGAATGAGATTAAGAAGGGTTATCCCAAGTAGGATAGTTAACCCTATGATTAAAGCTACAAAAGGTGGATTAACTATCAAGATTGATGAGTTAGAAGCTCATTATTTAGCTGGTGGAAATGTAAATACTCTTGTTGATGCCTTAATTGCAGCACAAAGAGCCAATATACCTTTAGATTTTCCCCGAGCAGCGGCTATTGACTTAGCAGGAAGAAATGTACTTGAAGCAGTACAAGTTAGTGTAAATCCAAAAGTCATAGAAACTCCACAGATTGCTGCGGTATCTAAAGATGGGATTGAAGTTATAGCTCGTGCAAGAGTAACAGTTAGAGCGAATATTGAAAGATTAGTCGGAGGAGCTGGAGAAGAGACTATAATTGCCAGAGTTGGTGAAGGTATAGTAACTACAGTAGGTAGCTCTGAAAGACATAAAGACGTCTTAGAAAACCCAGATAGCATCTCTAAAACAGTATTGGCTAAAGGATTAGATGCTGGAACTGCATTTGAGATTTTATCTATTGACATTGCAGATGTGGATGTTGGTAGGAATATTGGTGCAAAACTTCAGATGGAACAAGCTGAAGCAGATAAAATTATTGCTCAAGCTAAGGCAGAAGAAAGACGTGCAATGGCTGTAGCTAAAGAACAAGAAATGAAGGCAGAAGTACAAGCTATGAATGCTAAACTTGTTGAATCAGAAGCTCAAGTACCACTTGCATTAGCTCAAGCCTTTAAAGATGGAAACATCGGAGTTATGGATTATTACAATATGAGAAATATACTAGCAGATACAAATATGAGATCATCAATTTCTAAAGTGGCCGAAGAAGATAAAAAGCGAGATTAGGAAGTGATTAAATGAATGGTCCTATTGTATTTCTTATTATATGGGCTGTGTTTAATATTTTAATTAAAAGTTCAAGAGATAAGAAAAAAGCTCAAAACGCAAAAAGAAAGCCTGGAGAGAGAACTGATATTCCAAGCACTGCAAGCATGTCACAAAGAAGAGATAGGTCTCAAAAAAAGAATTTTAGACAAACGATTGAAGAATATAAGGCACAGATAGAAAAAGAATTCGCCATGGAGACAGAAGCAAAGCATAAACCTGTTCAAGAAAAGCCTCCGATAAAAAGACAAGCTACTCTCGAAGAAACTAGGCAAGCTTTTAAAGATAGTCAATATAAGAGAGAGGAAGAAAAGCCTAAAGCATCAATGACACTTATTGAGGAAACTGAGATTAGTGGTGAAAAGTTCTTCGATATTAGAGAAGATATTCTAAAAGGGGTAATATATTCTGAAATCCTGAATAAACCTAAAAGTTTACAATAAAAAAAGCTCATATGAGCTTTTTTTATTGTCTAGAATGAGTGGAAATAAATAGTAATATATAGGAGCCTATGGTATGATTTAGTATATAAAATAGAAAAACAAGGAGGAACAAATTTGGTATATGAAAAAAATGAAATAAGGATACAGATAGAAGATGACGATTCAATGAAAGAAATTATAGGGGATTTAGATTCCAATTTAAATATAATAAAAGATAACTTAGATGTTGACATACAAATAAGAGATAATTATATAAAACTTTATGGGCATGAGGATAATTTAAGGATTGCAAAAGAACTATTTAAGAATTTGGCATATATTATTCAAAAACAAAAACAACTCGACAAACAAGATTTAAAGTATGCAATAGATTTTATAAAATCTGGATTAGATGGTCAACTAAAGGACTTACTTAATGATGTAGTTTGCATAAGTGCAACTGGTAAAAGTATAAAACCAAAGACATTTGGTCAGAAAAGATATCTAGATTCACTTAGAAAATACGATGTTGTCTTTGGTATAGGGCCTGCAGGGACAGGGAAAACATATTTGGCGATGGCAATAGCAGTTGCAGCTTTTAAAAATAAAGAAGTTAATAGGATAGTCTTAACTAGGCCAGCAGTTGAAGCTGGAGAAAACTTAGGTTTTTTACCAGGAGACCTTCAAGAAAAGGTTGATCCATATTTAAGACCAATTTATGATGCTCTTTTTGATATTCTTGGTATGGATGCTTTTTTAAAATACTTTGAAAAAGGACTTATTGAGGTCGCTCCCCTTGCTTATATGCGGGGGAGGACTCTGGATTCTTCATATGTAATATTAGATGAAGCACAAAACACTACCAATGAGCAGATGAAGATGTTTTTAACTAGACTAGGTTTTGGCTCTAAAGCAATTATTACTGGAGATATTACCCAAATAGACCTAGTAAAAGGAAGAGAATCAGGGCTGAAAACTGTTACTAAAATTCTAGACAATGTAAAAGGGATAGACTTTATTAACCTAACCAGCGCTGATATTGTAAGACACCCAATGGTACAAAAGATTATTAATGCATATGAAGAATATGAAAATAAAAACTAATTAGCAAGTAAAAATAGAGATTAAATATGGGAAATGGGAAAATCAACCCGATAATGAGGTGTTATATTTGAATAATATTTATTTTGAAGATAGGCAAGATTATATAAAACTAAATAAATCAATTACACAAGAATTAGTAAAAGTAATCGAGACTTGTTTGGAATTAGAAGGGCTAGACTTAAGAACAGAAGTTAGTGTTTCTTTTGTTAATAACGATGAAATAAAGAACTTAAATAGAGATTTTAGAGGATTAGATAAAGAAACAGATGTATTGTCATTTCCAATCAAAGATGATTTCTGTCTTAGAGAGAGGCTTTTAGGAGATATTATCATTTCTATTCCAAAAGCAATAGAGCAAGCCCAAGACTATGGACATTCACTAGAAAGGGAGTTAGCATATCTTACAGCCCATAGTATGCTTCATCTTATGGGCTATGATCACTTAAATGATAAAGATAAAGTTATAATGAGAAAAAAAGAAAAAGAAATAATGAAAAAACTTGAGATTTTTAAATAAAAGGGGTGAAAGTCGTGAAAGTAAAAGAGCTTATTGATAGTTTTAACTATGCAATATCTGGTATTCTAGCGGCTTTAAAACTTGAAAAGAGTTTAAAAATACATTATATAGCAGCGATTGTGGTGATGGTTGCCAGCACCTTGTTTAATTTAAGCCGT
>CAZRXS010000004.1:0-48449 GCA_964604145.1 uncultured Gudongella sp.
TTTTTGCTGGTCTGTTTTCTCTCTTTGTTTCTAGCATATCGAATGCACTTATTAACCTTGGTCTTGTTTGGCTTGGTACTATTACATCATCCACAAATCCTCTTTGGGCTGCTATATATGGATTTGCAACTTTATCTCTATATTCTTCTATTTTTTCAGCTCTTGTTCCTATCGGATCTTCTGATTTTACTATTTCGTCTTTAAATATTATATTTGCTGCTCCTTCTGGTCCCATTACCGCGATTTCTGCTCCTGGCCATGCAAATACTTGGTCAGCTCCAAGATCCTTACTGCACATTGCTAAATATGATCCACCATAGGCTTTTCTTACTATTAAGGTTACTTTTGGAACTGTTGCCTCTGAATACGCGTATAACATCTTTGCTCCATGCCTTATTATTCCACCGTGTTCTTGTGATAAACCTGGTAAAAACCCCGGTACATCTACTAGGTTTAACAAGGGTATATTAAATGCATCACAAGTTCTAATAAACCTGCCTGCCTTATCTGATGCGTCTATATCTAGACAACCTGCTAATATCCTTGGTTGATTTGCAACAACTCCTATTGTTCTTCCATTTAATCTGATATACCCCACTATAATATTTTGAGCATAAAGCGCTTGTACTTCAAAAAAGTATTTTTCATCTGCTAATATTTTTATTACTTCTTTCATATCATAGGGTCGGTTTGGATTTTCTGGTACTATTTCATTTAGTCTTTCATCTATTCTATTTATATCGTCTTCCAATTCATATATTGGTGGTTGTTCTAAGTTATTTGATGGAAATAGTGCTAGTAATTCTTTTATTCTTCCTATGGTCTCTTCTTCAGTCTTATCTATAAAGTGGGCTACTCCACTTATTTTATTGTGAGTCTTTGCTCCTCCTAGTGCTTCTTGGCTTACTTCTTCTCCTGTTACTGACTTTATTACTTGTGGCCCTGTGATAAACATCATACTTGTTTTATCTGTCATAAAGATAAAGTCAGTTATTGCTGGTGAGTATACTGCCCCTCCTGCGCAGGGTCCCATTATTGCTGATATTTGTGGGATTACTCCTGAGGAGATTGTATTTCTATAGAATATTTTTCCATAGCCTGAGAGTGCATCTACTCCTTCTTGGATTCTCGCTCCACCTGAGTCGTTAAATCCTATTATTGGTGCACCCATTTTTAGGGCCATATCTTGAACTTTATTTATTTTTGCTGCATGCATTTCTCCAAGTGATCCACCTATTACAGTAAAGTCTTGGGCATAGACAAATACTAGTCTACCTTCTACCTGCCCATAGCCTGTAACTACACCATCTGCCGGGGCTTCTACCTTATCCATTTTAAAATTTGTCGTTCTATGTTTTACAAATGCATCTAATTCAACAAAACTCTCTGCATCTAGCAGATAATCTATTCTTTCTCTTGCTGTCATTTTGCCTGCACTGTGATGTCTCTCTATCCTCGCTTTTCCACCACCTAATGAAATTTTCTCCCTAGATTGCAATAAGTCTTGAATCTTGTGACTCATATTTTATCCTCCTTGTTAATCTCTCTCACTAATTTCAATTAAAACTCCTGATGTAGACTTGGGATGTAAAAAGGCTATTCTAGCTCCCCCTGCCCCATATCTAGGTACTTTATCTATCATTGTTACTCCTTTTTCTTCTAATTCTTTAATTTTCCCTTCAATATCATCAACCTTAAAGGCAATGTGTTGGATGCCTTCGCCTCTTTTTTCTATAAACCTAGCTATAGGGCCATCTTCTGTAGTAGATTCTAAAAGCTCAACTTCAGTATCCCCAATTGGCAAAAAAGCTACCCTAACTCCTTGGTCTTCAACAACTTCTTTTGAAGTACATTTTATACCTAAAATATCTTCATAAAATCGGAGTGTTTCATTAAGGTCTTTAACTGCTATTCCAATGTGGTCAATTTTAGTAACCATAATATCCCCCCTTGTCTTTTATTTCTTCTGAATTAGCGAAATTATTTTTTCTTTGGCAGAATATGGATCTTCTTCCCTTCGTGCTACCTTTTCTGCAAGTTCATCTAACAGATCCTCTTCTTTAGCCCTATCTATAATAAGTTTTAATAATTCTTCTTCAACTAACTGGACTATCTCAATCCTTAAATTTCTACGTCTTATTTCATGTAATTCTCCTGTATCTATTATATGTTTTTTGTGTAGCTCCAATTTTTCTAACAGGGAGTCTATACTATCGTTTTTAAGAGCAGAAACTTGCTGAACAGGTGGTCTATAATCTTTCTTTTCATTTAAATCAAGGTTCATCTCAATTTCAGTCTGTGTCTTATCTGCCCCATCTAAGTCAGATTTATTAATTGCAAACACATCTGCGATTTCCATTATTCCTGCTTTTATCGCCTGGATATCATCTCCCATATTTGGTACCATAACCATTAAAACTGTATCTGCCATTTTTACTATATCAACCTCTGACTGACCTACCCCTACAGTTTCAATAAATATATAATCACAACCATATAAATCTAAGACCTTTACAGCCCCCCAAGTAGCTTTTGAAATCCCACCTAGGAAACCTCTTGTCCCCATACTCCTGATAAATACATCTTTATCTAGGGCTAAGTCGCTCATCCGAATTCTATCCCCTAGGATAGCTCCTCCACTAAAAGGGCTTGTTGGATCTATTGCAAGAATGCCTACTTTTTTTCCTTGTTTTCTTAGAGTTTTTGTAAGTCTATCTGTTAATGTTGATTTCCCACTACCAGGAGGGCCTGTTACTCCAATGACATAAGCCTTTCCGGTTTTGTGAAATAAGTTTTTTATTATATCTATAGCTTTTTCATCCTTATTCTCAAGCATAGAAATTAGGCGTGCGCAGGCTCTTGTATCTCCCTCTAATAGCCTTTTCTCAATATCCAAGTCTAACACCACCTATTTTCTTATTATATTATTCTTTATAAATTCTACAACTTCAGTTGTTGGAGTTCCTGGTGTAAAAATAGCCTTTATGCCATCTTCTAAAAGGCCTGGGATATCTTCTTCTGGTATAACTCCTCCACCAAGTATCAAAACATCATCTACCCCTTCTTCTTTTAAGAGCCTTACAACTTTTGGAAAAAGATGATTGTGAGCTCCTGAAAGTATGCTCATAGCTACAACATCAACATCTTCTTGAATTGAAGCTGCGACTATTTGTTCTGGTGTTTGTCTAAGTCCTGTGTAAATAACCTCCATACCTGCATCTCTTAAAGACCTTGCTATAACCTTAGCACCCCTGTCGTGTCCATCTAGACCAGGTTTTGCGACCAGTACTCTAATGGGTTTATCCATTTGTCTTCCTCCTTATATCGATATCTACGATTCAAATATTATAAAATTACATTTTGTTCGTATTCACCAAATACTTCTCTTAACTTATCACATATTTCACCAAGGGTCGCATATTCCTTAACAGCATCAACTATATATGGCATTAGGTTTTCATCTGTCTCTGCTTTAATTTTCAAAGTTTTTAGAGCTTTGTTTACTGCCTTATTATCTCTAGTTTCTCTAAGCTTTTGTAACTTCTTTCTTTGTAGTATTTCCACATGTGGATCAACCCTTAATAGATCTCTCTTTCCAGTCTCTTGGACTTGAAATTTATTAACTCCAACTACAATTTGTTCCAGTGATTCTACTTGCATTTGATACTTATATGCCGAATTTTGAATTTCTTTTTGAATAAATCCTTTTTCTATGGCTTTTGTAGCTCCCCCTAGATTATCTATTTTTTGTATATAAGCCATTGCTTCTTCTTCTATACTATTTGTTAAGCTCTCTATATAATATGAACCAGCAAGAGGATCAATAGTTTCAGTAACACCTGATTCATATGCTACTATTTGTTGAGTTCTAAGTGCTATTTTAACAGAATCTTCTGTTGGTAGTGCAAGTGCCTCATCTCTTGAATTAGTATGTAGGGATTGGGTTCCACCAAGTACTGCAGCTAAGGTTTGAATTCCTACCCTTACTATATTATTATCTACTTGTTGTGCTGTTAGAGTCGAGCCTGCTGTTTGTGTATGGAACTTAAGTTGCATTGATTTTTCTTTTTTTGCGCCGAATCTTTCTTTCATAATTCTTGCCCATAATCTTCTTGCTGCCCTATACTTTGACACCTCTTCTAATAAATCATTATGGGCATTAAAGAAAAATGAAAGTCTTGGTCCAAAATCATCGACATCTAGCCCTGCTTTTATAGCTGCTTCAACATATGCTATTCCATCAGCAAGTGTAAATGCAACTTCTTGCGCTGCAGTAGAACCTGCCTCTCTAATATGATATCCACTTATACTTATTGTATTCCATTGAGGCACTTCTTTTGAACAGTATTCAAAAATATTTGTAATTAATCTCATAGACTCCTCTGGAGGAAATATATAGGTTCCCCTTGCAATATACTCTTTTAATATATCATTTTGGATTGTCCCCCTAAGCTTATTCTTCTCTACACCTTGTTTTTCTGCAACTGCAATATACATCGCTAAAAGAATACTAGCAGGTGCATTTATTGTCATTGAAGTAGAAACTTTATCCATTGGTATGCCATCAAAAAGAACTTCCATATCTTTTAAGGAGTCAATTGCTACTCCAACTTTTCCAACTTCACCTTCTGATAAAGAGTGATCTGAATCATAGCCAATTTGTGTAGGTAAGTCAAAAGCTATGCTAAGTCCAGTTTGTCCTTGGTCTAGTAGGTATTTATACCTCTTATTAGACTCTTCTGCTGAAGCAAAGCCAGCATATTGTCTCATTGTCCACAATCTTCCTCGATACATTGTTGGTTGTACCCCTCTTGTATATGGGTATTCACCAGGGAATCCTAAATCTTTTTCATAATCCATACCTTCAGTATCAAGTGGCGTATAAAGCCTTTTTACCTCCTTATTAGAAGCCGTGGAAAATATCTTTTTCCTTTCAGGGGATTTATGGAGCAGCTTTTCGACCTTGTTTTCTTCCCACTCCTTATAAGATAAATTTAGATGATCTAAGTTTTTTTTATCGGTCATTTTTTGCCTCCTTATTTGCTCTTTCTATATCTCTATTATAGCCAATTTAAGGTATGTAATGCAATATATAATGCAAAGTATTTAAAAAATGATTCTAAAGTTGCATCATTTTATTGTTTACATGCAAAAAGCAGGCCCTAATAAGGTCCTGCTCTTAATCACCTTGAAATAAAGCTTCAAATTCCCTACCATCTATAGTCTCTTTCTCAAGAAGAGCTTCTGCGATTCTATTTAAAGCTTCCATATTTGATTTTATTAGGGATTCTGCTCTGTGGTAAGCAGTGTCTATTATCTTTCTCATTTCCTTATCTATAGCAGCAGCCACATCCTCACTATAATTTCTTGACCTATTTAAATCTCTTCCAACAAAGACTTCTTCTTCATCAGTTCCATATGTCATAGGTCCTAGATTTTCACTCATCCCATAATGTGTGACCATTGATCTTGCGAGCTTGGTAGCTCTTTCTATATCGTTTTGAGCTCCTGTAGAAATATCTTTTAAAACTAGGGCTTCTGTAACCCTACCACCTAATAATATTGCTAATTTATCCTCTAACTGTTTTTTTGTTAGATAATTCCTATCTTCTAAAGGAATATAAGCTGTAAATCCTCCAGCCATTCCCCTTGGAATTATGGTGACCAAATGTACAGGATCTGATCCAGGAATCAATCTAGCTGTAAGGGCATGTCCTGCTTCATGGAATGCAGTAAGCCTTTTTTCATGAGGGCTGATTACTTTAGACTTTTTCTCTGGTCCAGCTTGAACTTTGATAGAAGCTTCTTCTATAATATGCATTGGTATCTTTTTAAGATTAAACCTTGCTGTTAACAAGGCTGCTTCATTGACAAGATTCTCAAGATCAGCGGGTGTAAATCCAGGGGTCCTCTTTGCTACAACACCCAAATCTACATCGTCTTCTAGTGGTTTGTTTTTTGTATGAACCTCTAGAATAGCTTCTCTACCTTTAACATCTGGCAATCCTACATATATAGTTCTATCAAATCGCCCAGGCCTTAATAGAGCTGGGTCAAGTATATCTGCCCTATTTGTAGCTGCCATTACTATTATGCCTTCATTCTTAGAAAATCCATCCATTTCAACTAGGAGTTGATTTAAGGTTTGCTCTCTTTCATCATGTCCTCCCCCAAGGCCTGCACCTCTTCTGCGGCCTACTGCATCTATCTCATCGATAAATACGATGCAAGGAGAATTCTTCTTAGCTTGTTCAAATAAATCTCTTACACGACTTGCTCCAACCCCTACAAACATCTCCACAAAGTCTGAACCCGAGATTGTAAAGAATGGTACTCCTGCTTCTCCAGCTACTGCCTTACTTAAATAGGTTTTACCTGTTCCAGGAGGTCCAACCAATAATACTCCTGTTGGTATCCTCGCACCTATTTCAATATATTTTTTTGGGGCACCGAGAAAGTCCACTATTTCTTGTAGTTCTTCTTTTTCTTCTTCAAGGCCTGCTACCTCATCAAATGATACTAGTTTTCCTTCTTCCATCTTAACAAGCCTAGCCTTACTCTTGCCAAATTGCATCACTTTTCCGCCGCTACCGCCGCCTTGTGATTGTTGCATAAATACAAACCAAATTACTCCAAATACTACAAGAATCATAATTGTAGGCAACATTTCAATATACCAAGGTGGTTTAGGGATTGGCTTAGCATCATAGCTAATTTGTTCTGAATCAACCATATCTTTTAGATAATCATTGTAGAAGTCTCCCCTAACTTCTTCGGGTAACATACCTGAAAACTTTTTGCCATCTACTAATTCTCCTTCTACTGTGCTACCTATAGAAGTTATTCTCGTTATTTTTCCTTCGTTTAAATTTGCCACAAGCTCAGTAAAGTTAAATTCTGTTACTGGCTCTACTTCTGTGCCAAACATTCTAACGCTAAACATTATCAATAAGACAATCAGTAGATAAATACTAATTCCCTTGAAAAATCTTTTCAATAGTAGTCCTCCCTCCTTACTCCTCTGTAAGGTAATATTACATGATTATAACATAGTAGTTGTATCAAATCAATTTCATATTATTCATAAACTTCTTTTTTTAATGCTCCCACAAAAGGATAGTTTCTAAACTGTTCATTATAATCTAAACCATAGCCTACGACAAACTCATCGGGAATCTCAAATCCTAAAAAATCTATCTGCACCCCAACGGTTCTTCTATCAACTTTATCTAAAAGAGTACATATTTTTACAGAATTAGCTCCTCTTTTTCCTAAAATATCTTTAAGATAATTTAAGGTGAGCCCTGTATCTATTATATCCTCTACAATTAAAATGTCCTTACCCTCGACGCTATAATCTAGGTCTTTTAATATTCGCACTTCACCAGTTGAAATGCTTGATTTACCATAACTTGAAACTGCCATAAAATCTATAGTAACTGGAAAATCTATAGTTTTTACTAAATCTGATAAAAATATAACTGCACCTTTAAGTATGCCTACCACTAACAGCTCTTTCCCCTGATATTCTGCTGTGATTTGAGCTCCAAGCTCTTTTACTCTCTTTTGAATCTCTTCTTCACTTACTATAATTTCTTTGATTGGGTTGTTCAAATCTTACCTCCTCGAACTGTATATTATATTTTTATAAGCTTTATTCTAAGAGTTCGCTTTGTTTCTTTTGTGATTTTATACTTGTCACTTAACCCATACCCTATTACCCATATAATTTCACTATTATCACAAAAAAGAGGGGTGAAATTTCTTTTATCTTGGGGTATCTTTTTATCAATCATATAATCCTTAAGTTTCTTAGTTCCCCTTAAGCCTAGTGGTGAGAATTTATCTCCTGGTTTCCTTTGTCTAATCCATAAATCCCCAGAAACTTTATCGTAATCTATATATTTAATATCATCATTCTTGAAATTTATACGGTCCTTAGAGATTAATTCTAGCCATAATATTATACCCCATTCTCCTAAAATATTTTCACCTATTTCAAGTTTTTTAGTCTCTAATTTAGTATTTGCATTATTTATTAATTCAATAATAAAATCACTATAAGAAACCCTGCCCCTTAAACCCTTTGAAATATCGATGCTTTTACCTGTTTTAGCCTCTTGAAATAGCTTTATAATATCGTTTATATGAATTTCTTCTATCCCGTGTAAATCACCTGATATGTTTTTAATAGCTTTTCTAATAAGTCTTTTTCTGATAGGATTTGATTCTAGTTTGAAAAGAGCGCCATTAAAAATTATACTACTTTCTGTTGTGTTTTTCACTATCAAATTGTATTTTTCTGTTGTAATTTGCTCTATAATTTGAATTTCTCCAGTTGCTATACCCGTTAATCTATATAAACTATCTATAATATTAGGATTGAAATTTTCTTTAATATAGGGCAACAGCTCTAGTCTTATCTTATTTCTAGTATAATCAGTCTCTAAATTAGTGTGATCAACAACAAATTTAATATTCTTTTGTTCTATGTAGTCTTCAATCTCTTTTCTTGATATATTAAGAAGAGGTCTTATTATATCCTCTTTGATAAATTCCATAGATTTGAGCCCATCTAGGCCTGTCCCTCTTATTATTCTATAGAGAATAGTTTCTGCTTGGTCATTTTTATTATGGGCTACAGCTATTTTCCCGCCACCATAATCCGATAAGACTTTTCTAAAAAATCCATATCTTAAAATTCTTCCAGCTTCCTCTGAAGATATGTGGAGTTCTTTCCCATAAGCTACCATATCAACATTTTTAGTAAAATATGGAATCTTATAATCTTTTGCTACCCCTTCTACAAATTCTTGGTCTCTTTTTGCATATTCGCCTCTAACCCCATGATTAACATGGGCTATTAACAACTTAAATTCTAGGTCTTTTCTCAAAAAAACCAAGCAATTTAACATAGCCATTGAGTCTGGACCTCCAGAAATAGCCGCTAATACTGTTTCCCCAGGTTCTATTAAGTTTTTTGAAATCACATTCCATTTAAAAACGTTTTCCATATTCTCACCTAATATAAATTGAATTTTTTAAAAAAATTCTACCCTAAAATAAAAAAGGCTTCTAAAGAAGCGTTATAAGGAAGCCTTTTATGAAACTCATTGACGGAAAGTTCACTAATTGAAAGAATAATAAAAGTAGAACTTTCCTATTCGTTATAAAAAAACCGGAAAACCCGGTTTGTTAGTCATTAGTACTTGTTCTTTTATTTCTCATGCCATAGCTTTTTCTATTATCTCTGGTTTTCATTTGATCTATCTTATCATTGCTGTCTTTTAAGAAGTTGTTTAGCATATCATCAAATGACATACCCTTGTTTTTATCTTCTTGTTTTGTCCAGTCAATCTCAACTGGTTCACTGGTCTTAGGTTTTGCTTGTCTTACAGATAGGCTAATCTTCCCATCTGATGATATGGACAAGACTTTAACTCTTATTTTTTCATCTTTTTTTAAGTAATCTGACACTTTTTCTACATAGTCATGGGATACTTCTGATATATGCACCAAACCACTCTTACCTTCTGGAAGTTGTACAAAAGCTCCAAAATTAGTAATTCCTGTTACTGTCCCCTCAACTATTTCTCCAACTGATACTGGCATAGACAAATTATTCCTCCTTAGAATTTTAAATAAACAAGTGTCCTAGACACTTTCGCTATGAAACTTTAGATTCTCTGCGAAGATAGCTTTGCTATCTCAAGTTTATACACTTAAAGTATATATAATTATTTAAGTGATGTCAATTGCCACTTTTGTCTTTATCACTTTTATCTCTATCAAATAAATTATAATTCTTTTTACTTTTATCAATATAAATTATTTCTCTAGGTTTTACCATGCCCAGATCTTCTCTTGCTACTTTCTCTATAAACTCTAAAGTTCCACTTTTTTCAATTTCTTTACTTAAAATATCTATATCTCTGCTTAAGTCTGTTATCTCAGTTTCTATATTTGCTCTTTTTATTGCTAGTTCTTTCATCATCCTTCTTTGATGAGAGAACACAAACAATGTATATAATAGTAGGCAGAATAATAATAAGTGAATAATCCTAAATCCTTTTTTCCTTTTCACCTTTTTTTTCTTCATTTATATCAGCCGCCTCTTTGTCTTTAGCTAGTTTTTCTTATTATCTCATTAAAGGCGAGATTCTTCAAGTATAATGCTATATATTTTGCTATATATTTTTATATAATTCACCAGCCCCATCTTTAGATACATGATCCTTTATAGCTAATACTTCAATATCTATTTGCCCACTTCCAAAGGCAATATGTATATGATCTCCTATTTTTACACTATCTCCAGCTTTTGCAAGCTTTCCATTAATAAAAACCTTCCCTTGCTCACAAGCTTCTTTTGCAATAGTCCTTCTTTTTATTAATCTTGCTGTTTTTAAATATTTATCTATTCTCATAAGCCACCTCCAAATATAAGAAAAAAAATCAGGTCAAAAGACCTGATTCCCTTACTTTTTCTTACCTTTTTTTACATTAACGATTTCTTTAAGTGATTTCCCTGCTTTAAAAACAGGAGCTTTAGAAGCTGGTATTTTGATTACTTCTTCAGGGTTTCTTGGGTTTCTTCCCTCTCTAGCTTTTCTATCTCTTACTTCAAAAGTACCAAATCCTACTAATTGTACCTTCTCACCTTTAGCAAGTGATTCTTCTACAGACCTCATAAATGCATTTAGTGATGCCTCTGAATCCTTTTTAGTCAAATTGCTTTTTTCAGCTATGCTCGCGATCAATTCTGCTTTGTTCATTAATATTCCTCCTTGTTTTTTATTTATATAAACTTAATTAATACACTTATTTGGATTGTTCGTCTTCTTTTGCCAAATCCCAAAGATTATCGAGTTGCTCTAAGTTCATATCTTTAAGTAGTATACCCATCTCTTTGGCTTTATACTCCATTATTTCCAATCTTTGTATAAATTTATTCGTTGTCCTTCCTAGTGCAAGTTCGGGATTTATCTCTAAAAATCTAGATAGGTTAACTACTGCAAATAATAAATCTCCAACTTCCCCTTCTAATTCAAAGTCTCCTTTACCGTTTAAATTATAAGCTTCTAAGACTTCTCTGAGTTCTTCTCTTATTTTATCTGAAGAGCCAAATATATCTTCCCAATCAAAACCAATTTGTGCAGCTTTTTCTTGAGCCTTATAACTTTTCATAAGCGCAGGTAATTTTGGAATATTCCTTAATTTCTCTGAAAGTTGGCTTATATTCCTACTTTGGTGCTTTATCTCATCCCAATTATATACTACTTCTTTAAAATTATCTACACCTTTTTGAAAAAAAACATGCGGATGTCTAGTAATTAACTTATTTGCAAGGGATGTTGTCACTGAAATTGGGTTAAATTCCCCTTCTTCTAAAGCAATCTGAGTATGAAAAACCACTTGGAGCAGTAAATCTCCAAGCTCCTCAACTATATGTTCAAGATCATTTTCATTTAAAGCTTCAACTAATTCATAGGCTTCTTCAAGTATCGCAGCTCTAATGCTTAAATGATCTTGTTCTCTATCCCAAGGACAGCCATCACCACTTCTTAATTTTTTCATAATATTTGTTATATCATTGTAATCATAAATTGGGTACTCTTCTTTTTTTAGTTTAGGAATAAAAAGACTTGTTAATGCTCCTATGTTTTTAGAATGATCTATTTCATAAAGCGGAATATTTTCAATTACCTGTTTTCCTGAGATTCCTGCATTATGTATTAAAGTGACCTTGTATTCATCCGGATATGTCTCCATTAAAATAAGTTTAAGCTCTGACATAAGCCTTTTATTATATACTTGACTTATAATTAAATGAGAATTTATATCCACATCGCTCGAGACTATTCCTATTCCATCTAGTATCTTTAATCCATCTATTGGATCTTTATTTACAATCTCTAAAACAGGTTCAATAAAGCTAATTCCAGAAACTATTTCTATTTCTTCTTTATCAAAACTATCTATTAATAATTGGACCGTCTTTTCTGCAACCATAGGATTGCCAGGAACATAGTAGTTTATCTCTCCATGTTTTTCTACTGCTAGGATTAATTCAAAAACTATTGTATTATAGACTTCTTCAAAGGTGTTTTTTGTATCGTATATATCATCAAAACTCTTAAAAGGGATATTATTATCATTAAAATACTCTACACTAGGGTGTTTAAAAGTCCTTAAGAAATGAGCTTTGCCACTATGGATTCTATTTATGGCTCCTAAGGTAAGTGCATCTACACTCCCTGGCCCTAAGCCTACAATATATAATTTATTCATTTAAATCTCCTTTCTTGAACTTTTTTAATAGACTTTTCATTTTTTCAGATTTACTTATAAATGACAAATCCTCTATCGTTAGTGTACCTGTTATAATAAGTAAAATAAAATAGATTAGTCCACCTATAAGGACTGCTGCTAGGGTTGCTATTGCTCCCCCTAGTGAAACACGGAGCAAATTATAAGCAAGTCTTGCTATTGCCGCCATACCAAAAGCTGATGCTAGTGGTTTTAAAAATATCTTTTTGATATCTAAGTCTGCTTTGACAACTTTAATAATGTATATAAAATTTAAACTAGCAGCTATGCCAAATGCAACTACGGTGCTAATAGCAGCTCCTTTAATATTTATTGCTGGAATAGCTGTTAAAAAATAAGTAAGTATTATCTTTGTAATTGCTCCAAAGAGCAAATTTCTAACTGGAATAAATGGCTTCCCAAGTCCTTGTATTATTGCTGTAAGGGCTTGGACCAATGTTAAAAAAACAACTCCTAAAGCGAGGTATTGTAGTATTTCTCCAGTTACTGATATTTCTTCTGCAGAAAGGCTAAAATAAAGTAGAGAAACTATCGGCCTTGCTAATACAAACAATCCAAAAGCTGCTGGTAAACCTATCAACAATGTAAGCCTTAGCCCTGTAGAAATAAGGTCAGCCACCTCTACTTTTGACTTCCTTGAGCTAGCATTTGCAATTGCTGGCATTAGACTCATAGAAATTGCTATTGAAAAGACTTGAGGGAGATTTATCAATGTCTGGGCCATTCCTTTTAACTGCCCATATAGATCATTTGCCTGGGCTGCTGTGTAATTTATCGATTGCAATCTTCTTAATACTAAAGCTGCATCAATTGTATCCATTATAGGTGAAATGGCCGCTCCTAATGTGATAGGCACTGCAATAAATAGCAGATCTTTTATAATATTATTAATTGAATACTCTCTTAGCTCAACCATACTATCAATTTCAAGTTGAATATCTTTTTTTTGTTTAAAGTAGATCATAATAATAATAGCAGTTCCAAATATAGCTCCCATAGAGCCTCCAAACGAAGCTCCTCCCGCCGCTATAGGTATTCCTCTGTTTAATAGAATAAGTGTCAATAAGAGTCCTGTTATAACTCGAAATAATTGCTCTGCGATTTGAGATAAAGCCGTTGGGAGCATACTTTGACTACCTTGAAAAAAACCTCTAAATGCTGACATTATTGGCACAAAAAAAAGAGCTGGTACAAGGGCTATCAGAGCGTAGTAAGCATTATCATTACCTAAGTATGCCACAATTGATTTTGCTCCAAAGGCTATAACCATTGAAGTTAATAACCCTAAGAAAACTAAGCCCACAAGAGCTACCTTAAAAATCTTATGGGCATTTTTATAATCACCTATGGCTCTTTTTTCTGCTACAAGTTTAGCAACTGCAACAGGGACACCTGCAGTTGAAATTGTCAAAAGCAAAACATAAAAAGGATAAGCAGTTTGATAATAACCCATTCCTTCTGGCTTTATAATATTTGATAGAGGGATTCTATATATGGCCCCTAGTATTTTTACAACAATACCAGCTATTCCAAGAATAGCAGCTCCTTTAACAAAGTTATGCCCCTTAGACATTATGTTTCCTCCTAGTCTATATAAACTGTAATTTTAGCATTTTCTCTTAAAGATCCTAGGTAGTCAATGTATTTTTCTTCTTTTATTATAGTAATCGTCTTGTCTTTTAGTTCTTTATAGTCTTCTTTCTTGTCTTTTACTAATATAATATGATAGCCTACTTCAGTTTTTAATACATCACTTATTTGTCCTGTCTCTAGCCCAAAGGCCTTTTCTTCAAACTCTGGAATTCTACTACCCCTTGAAAAATAGCCTAAATCTCCTCCATTTATTGCTGACACACTATCTAAGGACTCTTGTTTTGCTAGTTCTTCAAAATCTCCACCATTTGTTAACTGTTCTTTCACCCTCTTTGCATCTTCTTCATTGCTAAATAAAATATGACTTGCTCGTATTTCAACAATATCTTCTTTGTTTCCATTAAAGTACTTTATAGCTTCATCTTCACTTACCTCAAAATCCTTCATAATATTGTCTTTATGTTTTTCTAAAAGAAGGGTTTTTCTAAGATTTTCTATAAAAAATTCTTCTGTGAGATTATTGTTATCCAAAAATTCTAAATATTTTTCTTCTCCACCAATTCCTTCTTTATATTCATCCATACTTTCTTGTAGGTTTTTTTCTGTTATTTGGAAATTCTTATCTCTACTATCTTTCTCTATAATAGCCTCTGTTATAAGCTTTGATATGATATTATCTCTTAAATCTTCTGCAATAGTCTTTCCATTTATGCCTTCTTGAGAAAGAGCATCTTCTCCATATTGTCTTTCATAGAGGTTTTTATAAACTTCAAATTCTCTTTCATAATCTTCTATGGTGATAATCTCGTTATTAACCTGAATAGCTATCCCTTCAGTACTTTTAGCACAACCGCTAAATATAGATAGTGCAATTGTAATTGCTATAAATAACGCTTTAGTTCTTAACAATTAAAACATCCCCTCTTTCCTAATTATCGACTCGACCCCTAGCAGTTTTCGCTGACTTAAATTCATCTATATTTTCTAAAACTATCCTTAAGCTGTTTATTATATCACCTTTTAAGAAAATAGTAATGCTAGGATTATTTGTCAAGTAATATTGAATGTTTTCCCCATAAGTTTCTGATAGGTTTTGTATTAAGTCAATGCCAATATAGTCTGTACTTTCATATTCTAACTTAACCCTACTATCAATCTGAATAATATTTTTTATATGATTTCTACTTCCAATTGATCTAATATATGAAATATTCATTAAGCTTTCAACTGGCTTTGGAAGATCTCCATACCTATCTATTAATTCATCTATTAGCTCTCTGTAGTTATCAATGGATTCTATTGTAGAAATCTTCTTATATATTTCAATTTTTTGTTCTTCATCTTCTATATAATCAGCTGGTATATAAGCATCAACTTTAATGTCAATAAAGGTATCCAGTTTTTCTACGACTTCTTCACCTTTTAATCTCTGGATTGCTTGGCCTAAGTATTTTACATATAAGTCATAACCTATTGATTCTATATTACCATGTTGTTGCACACCAAGTAAGTTTCCAGCTCCTCTAATCTCCAAATCTCTCATTGCTATCTTAAATCCAGATCCAAATTCAGTAAATTCTTTTATTGCCCTAAGCCTTTTTTCTGCAAGCTCAGATAAGACTTTGTTTTTTGCATATATAAAATAGGCAAAAGCTATCCTATTTGATCTTCCCACCCTTCCTCTAAGCTGATAAAGTTGTGAAAGACCCATTTTATCTGCATCATGAATAAAAATTGTATTTACATTTTGAATATCCAAACCTGTTTCTATAATAGTAGTACAAACAAGTACATCAATTTTTTTATCCATAAATTCAATCATAACATTTTCAAGTGTCCTTTCAGGCATCTGACCATGTCCAACCCCAAAGCTGGCTTCTGGGACGAGTTGCGAAAGTTCAGCCTTAATTTTATCTATTGTTTCAACTCTATTGTAAACATAGTAGACTTGACCACCTCTTCTAATTTCTCTTAGGATTGCATCTCTAATCATAGCCTTATTATACTCTGTTACATAGGTTTGAATAGGATACCTTTCCTCAGGCGGTTCTTCTATTACTGACATATCCCTAATCCCCACAAGCGACATATGTAGAGTTCTTGGAATTGGCGTAGCGGTTAAAGTCAAAACATCTACATTCTCTTTAATTTTCTTTAGTTTTTCTTTGTGTTTTACTCCGAATCTTTGCTCTTCATCTATTATAAGCAGACCCAAATCTTTAAACAAGACATCTTTAGAAAGGAGTCTATGAGTACCAACAATTATATCTACAAGTCCCTTTCTTATCATCTCTAAGCTGGTTTTTATTTGAGCACTTGATCTAAACCTACTTAGCATAGCTATTTTAATTGGGTACTTTTCAAATCTCTCAACCATTGTATTATAATGCTGTTGAGCAAGTATTGTGGTAGGTACAAGAATGGCAACTTGTTTGCTATCCATTACAGCTTTAAAAGCTGCCCTTAAAGCAACCTCTGTCTTTCCATATCCTACATCTCCGCAAAGAAGTCTATCCATTGCCTTGTTCTTTTCCATGTCCCTTTTTATTTCTTCTGTTGCTTGGATCTGACCTTCTGTTTCCTGATATGGGAACATCTCTTCAAACTCTTGCTGCCAAGGAAAATCTTCTGAAAATTGATATCCACTTTCTTGTTCTCTTTTAGCATAAAGCTCTAGTAAATCCATTGCCATCTCTTCAATGGCCCTTTTAGTTCTGGATTTTGTTCTAGACCATTCATTGCCACTTAGCTTATTTATCTTTGGTTTTACACTATCAGAAGCAATATACTTTTGAATCATACCCATTTGTTCAATAGGCAAATACAGCCTATCTTTAGCCTTATATTGTATAAGAAGGTAATCCTTAGTGATATCTTGAATTTTTAGTTTTTCAATCCCAAGATATTGTCCAATCCCATAGTTTTCATGGACAACATAATCTCCTTCATTTAAGTCCCCAAATGTTAAACTAGCCTTGGTTTTTTTTAACTTATCTCTCTTTTTCTTTGTCTTTGTCTTTCCTGAGCCAAATATTTCTTTATCGCTTATAACTGCAAACTTTACTTGCTCATATTCGAAACCAGCATTTATCGTTCCTACTGTGATATATACTTGTCCTGTTTTTATGGCTTTTTCTCTACTTTCATAGAATTTAGGATAAAACCCCATGTTTTTTAGTAGTTCTTCTAATCTTTTCGCTCTATCAGTAGTAGCTGCCATTATAACAATTTTATAGCCTCTATAAAGGAGTTTATCCAAATCTTCTTTAAGCATATCCAGCTTCCCATGATAAACCGGCATTGTCCTAATATGAAAGTGGTTTATTGACTTAGGAGGAAAATCGTTATCTTGCTTTAAAAACGCTGCATTAGTAATAACTAGCTTTTCTTTGAAAATTTTTATTAGCCTTTCATATGTAAATTTTATATCGATATGAGAATTTAAGACCTCACCTATTTCCAGTAGGTCAGCCATTCTTTCGATAAATAAACTATTTGTTTCTTTATAATTTTCTCTTAATCTTTTTGGCTCATCCAAAAAAACAAGTGCATCATCTTGATAATAATCTAATATAGACCCTAATAAATCTTGATCTAAATAAGGTATTATTATATCAAGATTTTCAATAGTCTCTTCCTGTCTTAAAATATCGATATACTTTTTAAACTTTTGGAGTTTTTCTTTTTGGTCTCTATTAAATTCTTTCTTGGAATAAGCTTTCTTAAATTCTTTTTCCAAGCGATCTGCTGCAGATTTTCTTCTATCTTTAGGAATAATGATTTCTTTTGTAGGATGGATTAAAATAAAGTCTAGAGTATCTAGAGATCTCTGGTCTTTAAAGTCAAAAGACCTGATAGAATCTACTTGAGTATCAAAAAATTCAATGCGAACAGGAAAATCATAAAAAGGAGGAAAAATATCTACTATCCCACCCCTAGAGCTAAATTGCCCAGTTTGTTCTACAAGGCTTGTTCTCTCGTATCCTGAATCTACAAGAATTTTAAAAAGTTTCTCTAATTCTATCTCATCTCCAAGTTTTAAACTTAATGTTTTTTTTAAAAACATATCTCTGGATATCGTTTTATCTAGTAAGGCATCCAAAGACGCAACTACTATTTTTGTGCTTTTTTCTTCTAAACTGGATAAGACCCTTAGTCTTTGATGAGTTCTTTCTGAGCTAAAAGCATCAACATCATATAGAATTAATTCTTTTTGAGGAAATAAGCTCACTTTTACTTCATCGTAAATATTCTTTAAATCTTCATATAGCTCTTTACTCCTCTTTTCGTTATAAGTAACTAAGAGTATCTGTCTATCCGTTCTTTTATTTAGGCCCATTATAAAATGACCCATATTTTCTTCTAAAATTCCATGCAAGGCTATTGGTGATAGATTGTTTTTTATATCATCAATTAATTTTTTATAGGGTTTTAGACTTGAAAGTGGATCTAGTAAAAAGTCCTTCATAATATCCTCCAATACTTTAAGCCCAGGTTAATCCTGGGCTTGGGTCTTTATATTGTATTTATTCATTGCACTGTCAATGCCATTTGCTATAAATTCGTCTATCGCATCAGCAGCTTTTAAAATAGCCTTATCAATGATTTGTCTTTCCTGCTCTGAAAACTTACTCAATACAAAATCAGCAAGGTCATAATATTCTGGTTTTTGACCTATTCCAATTTTAAGCCTAGGAAATTGGTCTGTTCCTATTTGGAATATTATCGATTTTAAGCCATTGTGTGTGCCTGCACTACCTTTTTTCTTAAGCCTAATAGTCCCAAAGTCTATGTCCACATCATCGACCACTACAAGTAATTCTTCTGCCTTTAGCTTATAAAATTCCACTAATGGCCTAATAGATTCACCACTTAAATTCATATAAGTTAATGGTTTTATTAAGACTATCTTTTCACCTGCCCATATTCCTTCCCCTATCAAGGCTTTAAACTTGATTTTATTAATCTTTATATTAAATTTATTGGCCAAGACATCCATAACATCAAAGCCTACATTATGCCTAGTCGATGCATATTTTGTGCCTGGATTTCCAAGCCCTGCTATAACAATCACATTACCAACTCCTTTATGTGATTATTCAAAAATTATACTTATAGACTGATTATTGTTAATTCTCTTTATTGCTTCTGCAAAGAGTGGCGCTACACTTACTACTTCGATCTTATCTACTTTAGTCATATCAGATAGAGGTATTGTATCTGTAATTACAAACTTCTCTAATTCTGAATTATGTATTCTATCAAGTGCTGGACCTGAAAGGACACCATGTGTTGCACAAGCATAAACTTTTTTTGCACCAAAACTCTTTAAAACACTTGCAGCTTTAACAATTGTTCCGCCAGTATCTATAATATCATCTACTAAAATAACATCACAGCCCTGTATTTCTCCTATTACATTCATTACTTCAGATACATTTGCCTTTGGTCTTCGTTTTTCTATAATTGCTATTGGCAAATCTAATATATTAGCAAATGTTCTAGCCCTTGTCACTCCCCCTAAATCAGGCGAAACTATAACCGTATTCTCACCGACAATATCCTTAAAGTGTTTTGCTAAAATAGGTATTGCAGAAAGATGGTCTACAGGTATATCGAAATATCCTTGAATCTGACCAGCATGTAGGTCCATACCAACCACTCTGTTTGCACCAGCTGTTGTTATAAGATTTGCCACAAGTTTTGCAGTTATAGGATCTCTAGCCTTAGTCTTTCTATCTTGTCTAGCATATCCATAATAGGGAATAACAGCATTGATTCTACCAGCAGATGCCCTTTTTACAGCATCTATTAATATTAAAAGTTCCATTATATTATCATTAACAGGAGTATTGGTAGGTTGAATAATAAATACATCACAACCTCTTACGGTTTCATCGATATTTACACTTATTTCTCCGTCGCTAAAATGAGTTACCTCACATTGTCCCATTTTTATATTTAATTCTCTAGAAATTTTATCAACCAAGTCCCTATTTGCATTACCGGTAAAAATCTTAATTTTACCCAAACACAAGTTCATATAAACATCCTCCTAATTATTTATCTTTTTTAAGACCTTTTCTTTCCACCCATCCAGGTAAATTTACTTGTTGAGCTCTAGCTATTGAAAGGTCGCCTTCTCCAACATCTTTTGTTATAGTGGATCCTGCTGCAATATATCCCCATTTTGCTACTTCTACAGGGGCAACTATATTTGAATTGCTCCCCACAAAAGCATTGTCGCCTATAATAGATCTAGCTTTTATTTGACCGTTGTAGTTGACAAATATAACACCACAACCTATATTAACCGATTCTCCAATATCTGCATCTCCAATATAGGCAAGATGACTTGCTTTTGACTTGTCTTTTATTGTAGAATTTTTTACCTCTACAAAATTGCCTATTTTAACATTGTTTCCTAATTTTGAATCGGGTCTTAAGTGGGCGAAAGGTCCAATATGGCAGTTATCCCCCACAAAACTATTTTCTATTAAAGAAGCTTCAATTTCAACATTGTCTTTTATAGTACTATCTACTATTCTAGAATTAGATCTTATAATACAATCTTCTCCTATAACTGTGTTTTTTTCAAGGTATACATTTGGATAAATAATAGTATCTTTTCCTATTTTAACTAAAGGGTCAATATATGTCGATTCAGGATTTATAAAACCCACTCCATTTTTCATATGTTCTTTATTAATCTTATTTCTCATAATCCTCTCAGCTTGAGCTAGTTGCTCTCGTGAATTTATACCATATAGTTGCGATGGATCATCAAAAGATAAGGCCCTTACATTATAACCTTCATTAGTTAACACTTCAATTACATCCGTTAAGTAGTATTCATTTTGCAAGTTGTCATTTGTTATTTTTTCTAGTCCAAGTTTTAATTCTCGCCCTCTAAAACAGTAAAAACCTGAGTTTATTTCATTTATACCTTTTTCTTCTTCTGTTGCATCCTTTTGTTCGACAATTTTTTCTATTTTATTGAGTTTGTTTTTTATAATTCTTCCATAGCCATTTGGATTTTCTAATTTTGTAGTAAGTACTGTTGCATGATTGTTTTTTTCTTTATGAAAATCGATTAATTCTTTTATAGTTTTGGATTCTATTAGCGGGGTGTCTGCACACAGTATTACGATATTATCATCGTCATTAATATAATCTATTGCTTGCATCACAGCAAATCCAGTCCCATAGGGGGCTCCCTCATAGATTGGTTGCACGGCAAAGTGAATATTTTCTCCTTTAACACAATCCTTAACCTCTTCTTTTCCATGTCCTATAATGATTATAGTTTTATCTACACCTGCCTTTAAGGCTGCATCTAGAACATAAGAAATCAAAGGTTTTCCACATATGCTATGAACCACCTTTGGCTTTTTAGATTTCATCCTAGTGCCCTCCCCGGCTGCTAGTACAATGCCTATATTCATAATTTACACCTCTTTTTTTAATCCTCTCTATCATTTTAACCCATTTATTGTATATGTACACCCTAAATTGATAAAAATTTACGTTAAATAAATAAATTCTATAAAATAAAAAAGCCTAAAGGCTTTTTTACTCTACTGCCAATGCTTTTTCATATTCTTCAAAAACAGCTTCTTGAATTTTTTGCCTAGTGGCGGCATTAATCGGGTGAGCGATGTCTCTAAATTCACCATCTGCCATTTTTCTACTTGGCATTGCAATAAACAATCCGTTTAGCCCTTCTATTACTTTGATGTCGTGAACCACAAACTCCTCATCAAAAGTAACTGAAACTATTGCTTTCATCTTTCCTTCTTCGGTCACTTTCCTTACCCTCACATCTGTAATATTCATAGTCTCACCACCCTCTCTAATGATTAAATTGCTTACCATTACTACTATTGTATATCTTTACCCCATTTTCCTGTTTTATTTCAAAATATTTAAACTATTTTTAAATATTTAAAACTTTTGGATTAATTTGTCCTTTGTTTTGTTTTTTGGTATGATATAATCATCAAATAATGTAAAATAAATTGAAAATTGTATTAACAATTTATTGTATAAATACAAGGAGGAAAATAGATGTTAGAATTTAATTTAGATAATCCAATATATTCTAAAGTTCACTTTATTGGTATCGGTGGAATTAGTATGAGTGGTTTAGCTAAAATATTATTAAACAATAAATTTATTGTATCAGGATCAGATACAAATAACAGCCCCATAATATCAGAATTAATATCTTTAGGTGCAAGCGTTAGTATCGGTCATAGTAAAGACAATGTAAAAGGTGTAGACCTAGTAATTTATACTGATGCAATAGCTCCTGATAATGAAGAACTAATCGCTGCTATAGAGTCAGATGCACCTGTGATTGATAGAGCAAAGTTTTTAGGTTCTATTATGAAACACTATAAACATTCTATAGCCGTTTCTGGAACACATGGTAAAACCACTACAACAAGTATGATAGCAACTGTAATGAATCATACAAATCTAGATCCTACTATTTTACTGGGTGGAGAATTGGATGATATTGGAGGCAATATTAAATTAGGTTCTAATGATTATCTCTTAACTGAAGCTTGTGAATACAAGGCTAATATACTAAAGTATTTTCCTACTATGGCAATTGTCTTAAATATTGATGAAGACCATTTAGATTTCTTTAAAAGCATATCACATATTAAAGATGCTTTTCGAAGCTTCTTAATGAATTTAAAAAAGGATGATTATGCCATCATAAACCTAGATGATCCTAATATTAAGACTATCTATGGCGATGTTAAATCACAGGTTATAAGTTTTGGAATAGAAGAAGAATCGGACTATATGGCTAAAAATATAGAATTTGACGATAATGGTTTCCCAAAGTTCGATGTTTTCTACAAAAACAACTTTATTTTAGATATAAAACTTAAAGTAATGGGAGTTCATAATATTTATAATAGCCTGGCAGCAATAGCAGCTTGCCATATCATTGGTATAGAGTCTTCTCATATTAAAACTTATATCTCTTCTTATAGTGGAGTTCATAGAAGACTTGAACACAAGGGATTTTTAGGCGGAATTAGAATAATGGATGACTACGCACACCATCCTACTGAAATAAAAGCTAGCTTAGACGCTTTAAAAAAATCTACTAAAGAAAAAATATATTGTATATTTCAACCCCATACATTTACCAGAACTAAGATTCTTTTAAATAGCTTTTCAGAAGCTTTTAAAGATGCCGATAAGGTAATTATTGCTGATATATATGCCGCTAGAGAAACTGACAATGGAGAGATCCACTCTCGAGACTTAGTAAAAAGAATTAGAGATAAAGGTACAGATGCCATATATTTAAGCAGCTTTGATAAAATAGAATCCTATATACTAGAAGAAACTTCTAATCATGATTTGGTTATTACAATGGGTGCAGGCAATATCTACCAAGTAGGGGATAATTTAATCAGTAAAAATCTGACAAAAGTAATGTAGTACAATTCACAAATCACAAATCACAAATCACAAATCACAATTAAAAATTTAGATTAGAAGAAAGAAGATTAGATCCCTCGGCTTCGCTCGGAATTACAGAATCAGATTGCAATTAGATGATTAAAGCTCTATTGGCATATGCCAATAGAGCTTTATATTGAAATAAATAGATTTGCTCCTAGGTATAATAAGTATATACAAAATAATAACAAGCCTTGTTTTCTTATAATTGAAGTGGCCTTATTACTTGTGAATATTTTAAATAAAATTAAGATTAGTCCCATTACAGGGAAATGTATTTTATAAAATAAACTGGGTACTAATAGTCCATTTGGAGTAACTGCAGCCGATACTCCTATTACAAATAAAACATTTAATATATTTGCACCTATTATATTGCCAACAGCCAATTCTCCATAACCTTTTAAAACTGCTTTTATACTTGTAGTTAATTCTGGAAGACTAGTGCCAAACGCTACTAGCGTTGCAGCTATAACAGTTTGTGGAATACCAATTTTTATTGCACTTATTTCCACTGCTGGTATTAAAATCTTTGAAGAAAAAATTACTATCGCCATTCCTAAAATCATTAATACCAAGTTCTTAACTACTGCAACCTTAGAAATAACTCCTTTAAAATCATCTTCTTCCATTAAAGAATATCTCTTTGATTCTTTATATGACCAGTACAAATAAAAAACTAAGATCCCTACAAATATAAATCCAGCTATTTGAGATATTTTCCCAATACCATCACTGGCAAGAAACGGCATTGAAAATAAGATTAATAATCCAGCAGCCCCCAGCTTTACCCAGTTTTGAATATTTATATTCTTAGGATTAATATGTATTGGCATAATCATAGCAGATAAGCCTATTATTAACGCAGCATTAGTTATAATTGAACCTACTGCATTTCCCAGAGCAAGTTCAGGATTCCCTGCAATTGCTGCCATAGTTGACACAGATAATTCAGGTAATGTAGTGCCTAGAGAGATAATAGTCGCACCCATTATAGCCTTTGGAATTTTTAAATACTCAGACAGTATTACAGCCTGATCTATTAAAAGATCAGCTCCTTTGCTTAAAGCCAATAAAAACAATGCAATTACAACAAACAATGTGAATAGTGAAAATGATTCAAATAAACTCAATAAAAACTGATCCATAGCTATCTCCCTTTATAAAAATAAAAAACTCCACAATTCAGCTAAGAATTGTAGAGTCTCACACGATTTTAATCTACTTAAACCAGGATTATATCCGTATTGGTGGCTTAAGTTCCCTATTGGGCAGTTACTCCCTCTCACAAATTAATCTTAACACTAAATTATTGTTATTGTCAAGGATCTAGGAAGTTTCGGTCTGCCTTATCTTTCAATTTTTTATTCTTTTTTTTATTTTAATTAAAGATTTTAGTAAGTTTTTTTTGCCATACTTTATAGAATTCTTCGTTATAGCCAAAGCACTTGAAACGCCATTACTAGTTTCTTGTATTTTTTCAGAGACACTTTCAAATTTCTCTGTTACATTATTTATTTTTTCAGAAATATCATTCACATTTGTTAAAATAGAATCTATTTCGGGTTTGATGCTTGCAATCATTGTATCAGCTTCATTAGTAATTTTATTAATACTAGCGCTTATCTTGGGCAAAGTCTCCATTGTATCATTTATAGAAGCATAATTTTCCTCTAATAGTTTATTTACCTTGCTCGCTATATCTTTAACTTTAGATAATACAAGAATCAAAAAAATTCCCACCCCTATTCCTACTAATATTAAAAGAAATAGGAAAAGTCCATTAATAGTAAAATTAATATTCATCATTTCACTCTTTTCTATTAAAAAGTTTTATATCTTAGGACTCTATTTAGAATCTTCTTTCTTATCTTCAGATTTTACCTCATCAATATTCTCTTTAATATCTTTTTCCGTATCCTTAACTGTTTCTTTAATACCGCTGTATCCTTTTTTAACATCTTTGGCTACTTCTTCTTTAACTTGCTTCATCTTATCAATATTTTCTTTAAGGTCACTAGATACTTTGTTCTTAAGTTCCTTAGCTTCTTCCATCTTTTCTTCAACATTTGTTTTTACATTTTCAGTAATTTCTTTGGATTTTTCTTTTATATCTTCTCTAGTTTCTTTACCAGGTTTTGGGGCAAATAGTACCCCAGCAACTGCTCCTATAATCGTGCCTATAACTGTGCCTTTAGCTACATCTTTTGCTGTATCAGCCTTATTCTTTTTTGTAAACCTTTTCATTAAATTTTCGAACATTTTAACTTCCCCTTTCAAATAATATATTTTTTAAATTAATTTATTCTTACCAATCATTACAATATATATTTACCCTAATTAAACAATTCCAATTATTTACTTGTATTTTTCTTCAATTTTAATAGTTTTTTCGTTTATAAGACTAAAGCTCTTCTTTTTTTATCATTTTTATCCTCTTGTTTTTCTTGTCTTTCATAGATAGAAGTGTTGCATTAACTTCAGCTCCCAGAACTATTACAATGCTACTCATATAAAGCCATATTAAAAATATTATAACTCCACCAATACTGCCGTATGTTTTAGAATAATTGCCAAAGTTATTTACATAAAATGAAAATCCTATGGATAATACTATCCAAAATATACTTGCAAATACTGCCCCTGGTATGTTGTCTAAAAACTTTATATTTACACCTTTTTTAATAGATGGCGAGAATTTATAAAGTAGGGTGATAGACAAGACCATAAATATTAATGGAATCAATAGCTTAAGTATTTTCCATATTACTATACTTGGCCATGTATAAGATACAACTACAGCATCAAATATAAGCTCCCCAAATATTAGTAGGGTAAAGGCAATTACAAGAACTATAAATAGGCCAATTGTAAATACTATTGAAAGAGCTTTTAACTTTATATATGGTCTTGATTCTTCTAAATCAAAAGCTCTATTAATAGCTTTTATTATAGCCATCACTCCATTTGATGAGGACCATATACTGCCTATTGCACCAAATGATAAAAGCCCTATGCTACCACCTTTAATAATATTATTTATTAAATCATAAAATAAATCTTTTGAATCTCCAGGTAAAGGAGATAACAAACGTTGTAGAATATCTGCATCTGCAAGAGGAGTAAATTGCAGTATGCTTAAAAAGAATATAATAAAAGGAAAAATTGCCAATATTAAATAATAGGTCAATTGGGCTCCAATTTCTGTAACTCCATCATCTTCATATCTATACATTAATTGTTCGATGAATACAAACCACTTCTTATCCTCATATTTTTCTCTAAGTTTATCTAAAATCTTTCCCATAAGAGCCTCCTAGTTGAGTATACAATTTCTATACCCAGATAATTGTTTTATTATTCAGTCTTATCCCATTGAAGTGTAATTTTTAAATTCAATAATTCTAATAAAAGAAAACAAATATTTTGTTTTATTTCCATAAATTGGGTATATATTTTATGATTTAAAATATATTAAAGGGAGGCTATAAATTATGAATGTGCTAGAAGAGATAAAAAAAGAGCATGAAGAATTTAAAAGTTTGATAACAGAAATTGAAAATTCAGATGGTGAAACAAAAAAAGAACTTTTCAAAGACCTCTATGCTAGAGTCAAAGGTCATCATGAAGCTGAAGAACACGTAGTCTTTCCTGATGTAAAGGAAAAATCAGATGACCAGGGAAAAGAGATAGTTAGGGAAATGATTGAAGAACACAGTTTAGGCGCCTACCAATTTAGTGTTTTACAAAGAACCTCTGTAGATAATGAAACCTGGGATGCTAAGTTTAGCGTACTAAAAGAAGTTCTAACCCACCATATGGACGAAGAAGAAAATGAACTATTTAAACAAGCTAGAGAAGTACTTAGCGAAGAAGAATTACAAGAAAAGTATAATCCTTTTGAAAAAACCGAAGAGAAATACAAGAAAGAAAAAGAAGATGAATTAAAATAGAAATATAAAAAATCCGCTAATTAAAGCGGTTTTTTTATATTATTACCACTTTCCATTTAACTGAATCTTTTTATGGTAATTATTTGATAATTAGAATCGATTCGGGGTAAATATCTTTATACAAATGATTTTGAATTTGATAATTATTATATTAGACCTGTCGAAAGTATTTATACCTTTAAAATAAATGGAGGTGTGTAATTATGATATCACATAAATCAGTTATAACTTTTGGGATGGTTGCTATCCCCATTGAAATGTATACGGCAACACGAGATAACGATATACGTTTTAATCAACTTCACAAAGAAGACCACAGTAGAATTCGCTATAAAAAAACATGTGCCCATTGTAAAGAAGAAGTTAAAGCAGGCGATATAGTAAAGGGTTATCAGTACGATAAGGACAAGTATGTTGTAATAACTGATGAAGAACTAGAAAAGATTAAAACTGAAAAAGAAAAATCTATTCAGATTCTCCACTTTGCTGAGTTAGATCAAATTTCACCTGTATACTATGAAAAAACTTATCAAGCTGCCCCAAGTGTAGGTGGTGAAAAACCATTTGAATTGCTTCGCAAAGCTCTTATTGATGAGGGAAAGATTGCCATAGGTAAAAGTGTGATGGGAACAAAAGAAACCCTGCTTGCCATAATACCAAGAGAAGAGGGAATAATTATTTCAACCATGCACTTTGCAGATGAGATTAAAGAAACCCAAAAAGAATATCAAAAACCTAAAGTTTCTAAGCAAGAGCTTGAGATGGCTAAAAC
The DNA here is from genome assembly GCA_964604145.1 of uncultured Gudongella sp. Lineage (GTDB taxonomy): Bacteria > Bacillota > Clostridia > Tissierellales > Tissierellaceae > Gudongella. The sequence continues at coordinate 28,138 of CAZRXS010000004.1, forward strand.
ATTAATAAATGCTATGGATACACCTTTTAACCCAGATAATTATAAAGATGAATATCAGGCCAAACTCAAGGACCTGATAGAAACAAAAATAGCTGGTAAAGAAGTCGTGGCACCACAAGAAGAAAAACAAGAAACTGGTAAAGTAATAGATCTTATGGATGCCCTAAAAGCAAGTGTTAAAAAAGCTAAAAAGGAAAAGGATTCTGCGTGATAGTATGGATAAAAAACTCCTTGAATATAATAAAAAAAGAGATTTTGAAAAAACATTAGAGCCAAAGGGTGTGCCTAAAAAGACAGCTATAGAATTAAGATTTGTAGTACAACTGCATCTTGCACGTGCTAAACATTATGATTTTCGACTAGAATGGGAAGGGGTTCTCTTGAGTTGGGCGGTTCCAAAAGGCCCATCATACAATTCCAAAGATAAAAGACTAGCTGTTAAGGTTGAGGACCACCCTCTAGATTATAGGAATTTTGAGGGAACAATCCCAAAAGGCGAATATGGCGGAGGCACAGTTATGCTTTGGGATGAGGGTACTTGGGAACCTTTAAATGATTTTAAAGAAGGGCTTTCCAAAGGAGAGTTGAAATTTAGCCTAAATGGTGTTCGACTTAATGGCAATTGGGCATTAATAAAGTTTAGTCCAAAATCCGATAAGTCAAAAGATAATTGGCTCTTGATCAAAGAAAAAGATCAATATGCCAAGGATAATGAGGGTGTCTCCCAATTTAAGACAAGTATAAGGTCTGGCAGGACTATAGAAGAAATAGAAGAAGGAAAAGAAGAAATGTTTGTTAGAAATCCATTTCAAAAAACTAATGTTCAGTTAGCTACTTTAGTAGATAAGATTCCAGAAGATGATGATTTTCTCTATGAGTTAAAATATGATGGTTATAGGATAATTGCATTTATTGAAGAAAATTCAGCTCGATTATTGACAAGAAATGCTAATGATTACACAAGTAAATTTAATGGTATTGCGCATTCCCTTAAAAAATTAGCCAAAGCGAGGCCTATGGTTTTTGATGGAGAAATTGTTGTAACAGATAATAAGGGTAAAAGTAATTTCCAAGCCCTTCAGGCTTATTTGAAAAATGGAGGAAGTAAAGCTCCAACATATGTAATCTTTGATCTTCTTGCCCTTGATGGGAAAGATCTAAGAGACCAAGCTTTGGTAAAGAGAAAAAAAATACTAAAAGACTTATTGAAAGATTCACCTAGAAATCTTTTTTATAGTGAGCATCTAGCGGGTAATGGCAAAGAAAATTTTAAAGCAGCCTGTGAATCTAATTTAGAAGGTATTATTGGAAAAAAAACTGATTCAATTTATAGTGGTAATAGGGATGGAAGCTGGATAAAATTAAAATGCGATAACAGACAAGAATTTGTTATTGGTGGTTATACAATTACAGATAAAAGAAGTAAGGGTATCAGTGCTCTTCTATTAGGAGTTTATAAAGATGGTGAATTTATATATGTAGGTCGTGCTGGTACCGGTTTAAGTGAAGATGATATGGATATGTTATTAAAAAAGTTTAAAAACTTGGTAAGGAAGAATCCTTATTTTAAAGATGCTCCCAAAGAAAGATCAAATGAAAAAATCACTTGGCTTAAGCCTAAATTAGTAGCAGAAATAAAATTTTCAGAGTGGACAGATGATAACCTGCTAAGGCAAGCTAGTTATAAAGGTCTAAGGACAGACAAAAACTCTGGTGATGTAAAAATAGAAAAAGATGATTTAAAATTAGCTTCTAATTTAGCTAACACCAAGTTAGATATAGAAATAACTCATCCTGACAAACTTTTATATGACCAATCCGAAATTACAAAGGGAGATGTTGCGGAATACTATAAACAAATTTCTAAAGCAATGATCCCTTATCTAAAAAACAGGATTTTAAGTGTTGTTAGGTGTCCAAGGGGTATTTCAGAGCCTTGTTTCTTTATGAAACACCCTAATACAAAGAACAAAAATATAAACACAATAACCATTGATACTAAAACTATAGAAAATGAAGAATACTTTTACATTAAAAATAAAGCAGGGATATTATACGAAGTTCAAATGGGGACTTTAGAGTTTCATACATGGGGAAGTAGCGTAGAAGAGCTTGAAAAACCAGATATAATAGTCTTTGACCTAGACCCAGATAAAGGAATGGATTTAGAAAGGGTTCGTCAAGGCGTAAAACACATAAAGTCAATCCTGGATGAACTTTCTTTAAAATCTTATCTTAAGACAAGTGGGGGTAAGGGTTATCATGTTGTTATACCTATAAAAACAAATGGCAATTGGGATGAGGTTAAAACTTTTGCAAAGAATGTAGCTGAAGTTATGGAACAAAAATGGCCCGATCGCTATACAAGCAATATGAGAAAAGAAAAGCGTAAAAATAAAATTTTTATTGATTGGGTTCGTAATGGAAGAGGTGCAACAAGTATTGCCCCTTATTCAATAAGGGCAAGAAAGGGCGCAAAAGTATCTATGCCAATTTCATGGGATGAATTAGATAAAATAGCTCCAGATGATATCGATATGGAAGAGGCGATTTCTAGACTAAAATCAGAAAATCCATGGGAAGACTTCTTTGAAACTGATCAGATGTTAGGCTAGTACCAGGTCTTTTACAATGCGTTTTAGACTGTACTTTTTATACAAAGATATTAAAGAAAGACACTACATTTTTTTATAAAACATAGTGTCTTTTACAAATTAAAAATTAATATTTATAGAATCCTTCTTTTGTCTTTCTGCCTAATAGGTCTCCTCTAACCATCTTTCTAAGGAGTGGATGTGCTCTGTACTTACTATCTCCAAATTCTTCATAAAGTACATCCATTATTGCTAAACAAACATCCAATCCAACTAAATCACCTAGAGCTAAGGGTCCCATTGGGTGGTTTGCTCCTAGCTTCATTGATTCATCAATATCTTCTGCGCTTGCTACACCATCTGCAAAGATTCCAACAGCTTCATTTATCATAGGAATTAAAATCCTGTTTACTACAAATCCTGGTGCTTCTTCAACAAGAACAGGAGTTTTTCCTACAGTCTTTGAAAGTTCCATAACCTTGTCCATTGTAGCATCTGATGTTGCAAGGCCCTTTATAATTTCTACTAATTTCATTATTGGCACTGGATTAAAGAAATGCATTCCAATTACTCGATCTGGCCTATTAGTTGAATTTGCGATCTCTGTAATAGAAAGTGAAGAAGTGTTTGTAGCAAAAATTGCATCTTCTTTACACACACCATCTAACTTCTTAAATGTTTGTTTTTTAATAACCATATCTTCGGAAATAGCTTCAATTATTAAATCACAATCTGAAACATCTTCAAACCTAGTTGTTAACTCTATATTTGCTAAGGTTTCATCCATTTGTTCTTGAGTAATTCTCTCTTTTGAAACTAGTCTAGTTAAACTTTTTTCAATAGGAGCAATACTCGCCCTTGGATTTTCTTCATCAATAGATCTCACCCAAATAAGTACATCAAATCGATTTTGGGCAAATATTTGCACAATGCCCAATGCCATTGTTCCTCTTCCTAAAATCCCAATTTTTTTCATATACAAGACCTCCTTATTTTAGTTTAAATTCTGGCTTTCGTTTCTCAATAAAAGCTCCCATACCTTCTTTCTGATCTTCACTTGCAAAGCATAAGGCAAATAAATCTTTTTCAATTTCCATAGCTGCGTCAATATCTACTTTATAATTTTTATTAATAGCTACCTTTGAATACCTCACTGCTAGTTGTGCATTTTTGGAAATTTTATTAGCCATATCTAGTGCCTTATCCATAAGCTCCTCTGGCTCTACTAGATGATTTACTAGACCAATTTTTAGTGCTTCCTCAGCTTTTATAATCTCTCCAGTAAATATTAATTCCTTTGCCTTTGCTATCCCCACTATACGAGACATTCGAATAGTCCCCCCAAAGCCAGGTGTTATACCTAACCCTACTTCAGGTTGTCCAAACTTTGCCTTAGTGGAAGCTATCCTGATATCACAAGCCATTGCTAGCTCACAGCCACCCCCCAATGCAAAACCATTGACTGCTGCAATACTAGGTTTTTCCATTGATTCAATCTTTCTAAATACATCCAGGCCAGCTTTTGCAAATTCTCTAGCTTCTCGCACATTCATATCCTTCATCTGTGAAATATCTGCTCCTGCTACAAAAGCGCTACCTTCTCCAGTTACAATTAAAACATGGCATTGTTCATCGTTTTTAATATAATCAATTGCACTAGATAGATCTTTTATAACCTCTGTACTAAGTGGATTGTACTGTTTAGGCCTGTTAATTGACAATATACTCGTGTGACCTTCTTTTTTTAGTAATAGGTGTTCGAAATTCACTTAACTCCTCCTTTCTATGGTTTAAAAACAATTTATTATTAAGCTTATTTTCCCAGCAAATGGAACATATTTCTTTTATAAGCTTCTACTCCTGGTTGGTCAAATGGGTTTACACCTTGAATATATCCTGATATTGCACATGCTTTTTCGAAGAAATAAATTAAAGCCCCAATGTTATAAGCATTTAACTCAGCTATATTAATTATTAGATTGGGAACATTCCCCTCAATATGAGCAAGCAAGGTTCCTTCCATTGCTTTTTGATTTATAAAGGATAAAGTCTTTCCTTCCAAATAATTTAACCCATCTAAGTTTTCATCATCCTTAATAAGTGTAATCTCATCACCAACTTTTTCTATATTGATAACTGTCTCAAATATATTTCTTTTCCCATCTTGAATTAATTGGCCCATTGAATGTAGGTCTGCAGTAAAATTAACACTAGCTGGAAATATTCCCTTCCCGTCTTTTCCTTCTGATTCACCATATAGCTGCTTCCACCATTCGCCAAAGTACTGCAAGGATGGCTCATAGTTGACAAGGATTTCTATGTCTTTACCTCTTCTATTTAAAAGTTGTCTTGTTACAGCGTATTTATAGCACTCATTTTCTTCTAAAACTGGATTCTTGTATTCTATATTAGCTTTATGGGCACCTTGAAGTAATTTATCAGTATCAATTCCTGCTACTGCAATAGGTAATAATCCCACAGCAGTCAATACAGAATATCTACCTCCTATTTCATCTGGGATTATAAAACTCTCGTAAGTCTCTTTTTCGGCCAATTCTCTTAGCGCACCTTTTGCTTTATCAGTTGTAGCTACTATTCTTTTCTTAGCTTCTTCTTTCCCATAGTGGAACTCAAGGTATTCTCTAAAAATTCTAAATGCTACTGCAGATTCTGTAGTTGTGCCTGATTTTGAAATCACATTGATGTAAACTTCTTTATCTTTAATTAACCCTAACACGTCATTATAATACTTTGTTGAAAGGTTATTACCAACAAAGATTATTTGAGGCGTCTTTCTTTTATCATCAGCCAATAAATTATAAAAGCTATTTGAAAGTGCTTCAATCACAGCCCTTGCACCCAAATATGACCCACCTATACCAATTACTAGAAGTATTTGAGCATTGTCTCTTATTTCTGCAGCTACTCTTTTCAATCTTTCATATTCGACCCTATCACACTTTTCAGTCCAATCTAACCATCCAGTATATTCGCTACCAAAACCAGTTTTATTATGGATCATATTATGAGCTTTTTCCAAGGCTGCTTTCATTTGCTGAACCTCATGGTCTTGTAAAAAAGCATTTGAATAATCAAATCTTAATGGCATAGTATCCTCCCTTTCATCTAATAAATATAACCTAGAAACTTAATATTCTAGGTTAATCAATGACTTCTACCAACACTAGAGCATAATCATCATTTTGTTCTCCCCAGTTATGGATTATAAACTTCTCTTCTATTTCAGCTAGAATATTATCAGGATTCTTTTGTACTTGGTCTAATATACCCTCAATTCCAAACTGCATACCATTATAATCCCTAGCTTCTGTTATCCCATCAGTATAAAAAAGAACCTTATCTTGAAGTTCTAATTTTACCTCTTTTTCTTTGTACTGAATCTTATTAAATAATACAGTAATTGGATAGCCTTTAACATTTAATGGTTCCACTTCAGTTTGATTAAATTTAATTGGATAACAATTATGACCTGCATTAGCATACCTGAAAGTCCGTGTGATTTTATTATATACCCCATAGAAAATAGTAAAATATTTTTCAGCTTCAAACTCTAATTTTGAAAATCTAATATGAAGCTCTTCCAAAGCTAAAGCAGGGCTTATAATTTCTTCTTTTATATTCCTCATTGTGTTTTTTATAAACATAGTAAGCATTGAAGCAGCTATTCCATGACCTGCAACATCACAAATATAAATCCCTATGTTATTCTCATCTATATAGTAAATATCAAACATATCTCCGCTTAGCATTTCCGACGGTTTGAAAATATAGTCTAATCCCAAAGCGTCAACGCTTCCTGGTTTTGGCAGGATTCTTTCTTGAATCCTTCTTGCAAATTGCAAGTCGCGACTTGTTTTTTTATTTTTTTCAATTAGCTCTAGTTCAAGTTGCCTTTCTCTTGTTACATCTCTAAATACTTCAACAGCTGCAACAGCTCTACCAAGGTGATCATTTACAGGTGAGCTTTTAACAGAGTAATGTCTTCCATTTATAAATTCTTCTTTTTGAACAGTTTCACCTGTTTGAATGCTCCTATTTGTAATACAAAAACTACATCTTTTTTCTCTGCAAAAAGCATGATGACAGTTTTTACCCACAAAACTATCTCCCAATGCTCTTGTCATTGCAACATTTGCGTAAACTACAATACCCTCTTTATCTACTACCCTAACCCAATCAGCCATGCTTTCTAGGACATTATAATCGAACATAATTTTTATCTCTGATCTATTTATTTTTTTTGTATCATCTGTCATAATAATCACCTCTTTGAGGTTTATCTAACCATAGAGTTTCTAATTGGATTTCCATATTTTGGTGAGTACCATTATTGTATACCATTGGTTATTATATTACTATATCAAATTAGATAAAATATGACAGAAATACAACGAATTGAAATATTTACAATATTTATTCATATTTTACATTATTCTGTACTTCTTCTGAAAATCTTGCCAATGCATAAATAGTATCAGATAACCTATTTACATATTTAATAACTAGAGGGTCAATTTCAGCTACTCCAGAAAGTGAAACTATTCTCCTCTCCGCCCTCCTACAAACAGTCCTTGCAACATGTAGGTATGCTGAAGCTAGATTTGAGCCTGGTACTATAAAACCCGTTGGATTATTTAATCTGCCCATGTAAATATCAATTATTCTTTCAAGTTCTTCTATATCTTCCTCTTTTATTTTATACATTAGCTTAGATGCATCTTCTGTAGCTAAAATTGAGGCAACAGTAAAAAGCTTATTTTGAATTTTAAAAATTATTTCACTCGCTTCTTTATCAATCGCATAATTCTTAGCTAGTCCTAAAAATGTCCCCAGTTCATCAACTGTTCCATAACTTTCAACTCTAATATCGTCTTTAGTAACTCGCTTATTGTCAAATAGAGATGTCTTTCCCTTATCTCCACCTTTTGTATAAATTCCCATTCTCTTAGCCCCTTTCTATTTTGGTCTTGGACCATAATACTGGTAATAATCTACCTTAATCCTTCCATTATAAAGCTTTCTCTTTCTATCTGCCTTTTTGCCATATAATTTTTCAAAATTTTTATTTGATGTGATTGTGTATATAGACCAGGTTTTTAATTCTCTAAACTTTTTACCAAAGTCTTTATACAATAATTCTGCCTCTTTTTTTTCTCCCACCCTCTCACCATATGGTGGGTTTGTAATAACTACTCCATAGTTATCTAAAAGATCTATATCCCTCATATCCTTCATAAAAAAAGAAATATCATCTTCTAAACCCACTTTTGCTGCATTATCTCTTGCTCTTAATATTGACCTTTTATCTATATCAGCACCTAGCAGTTCAAGTTTCTCATCTTGTTTTATGCTCTTTAAAGCTTCTACTCTCACATTTTTCCAAATATCTTTATCAATAAAATGAAAATTTTCAGCATCGAAGTTTCTATCAAGCCCTGGTGCTATATTTCTACCTATCATTCCCGCTTCTATCAAGATAGTCCCAGCGCCACAAAATGGGTCTAATAAAACCCTACCAGGGTTCCAAAAACTTAAATATACCATAGCCGCCGCGAGAGTTTCCTTTATAGGTGCATCTCCCGCCCTATCCCTATATCCTCTTTTATGGAGACCTTCTCCCGAGCTATCAATTGTAAGTGTTGCAATATCTTTTAATAGAGAGACTTCTATCCTATATCTTGGTCCTGATTTTTGGAACCATTCAACTGGATATTTTGTCTTTAACCTTTCAACTATGGCTTTTTCAACTATCCTTTGGCAATCTGAAATAGAAAAGAGTTTAGAATTAACACTTTTCCCATCAATAACAAAGTTAGCATCTTCTGGTAAATAATCTTCCCAAGCTAAATTTTTAGTCTTTTCAAACAACTCATCAAAGGTAATTGCCTTAAATTCCCCAACCTGTATTAAGAGTCTCTCAGCTGTTCGCAACCATATATTAGCTCTTACAATATCCTCTGGCAATCCTCTAAACTTTACTTTCCCATTTTCAAGTCTTATATCATTATAGCCTAGCCCTATGAGCTCTCTTTTCGCAATGGCTTCTAAGCCAAATGTCGTTGTTGCTATTAAATCCATTTTCTCCATTAGATACTCTCCCCTCTTTCTTCTATTATACTCAATAATCCTCTTATTTAATAATTAATTTGTGATTTTGAATATTTAAAGGGTATAAGAATTTTAGAAACAAATTAAAATTTAAAGGAGGATATTTATGTCAATAGGAAAATTATATCAAAGTGGAGATTGGAAAGGTGAGAAACACGTACCAGTTATACATGCGCCAGAGCATGCAAAAACTGGAGAAGAGATAGGTATTAGAGTTGTTATAGGCGAAGAAATTCCACATCCTAATCTTTTCGAACATCACATAGTTTGGGTTAAAGTATATTTTAAACCTGAAAACACTAAATTCCCTGTGGAAATAGCGACTCACAATTTCTCAGCACACGGCGAATATGATGTACTTACTTCATTTGATGTCTATACAAAATTTAAAGTGCCATGTTCAGGTACATTTTATGCAACAAGCTATTGTAATATCCATGGATTATGGGAAAATAGTGTAGAACTTAAGTGTAGAGTATAAATTAGAGGGTTAAGGCCCTCTTTTTTTCTTGACAATAAAATTTACTTATATTAATATAAGATTAAATCAATAAAGACTTTGAAGGATATAGTAGGATTTTGTAAAGAGTACCAGAGAGTTGATATAGGCTGAAAGTCAACAAGCAAATTTCGAATTACGAATCTGGAGTCTAATGGAATTTCACACTCTATGTGATATGAGGCTTTAAGCAAATTAAGGTGGTACCGCGGGTTTACTCGTCCTTTAGATGAGTAAGCCTTTTATTTTTTTGAAAGGGGAATTTATATGAAAAACATTTATGATGTACTTGACGAAAGGGGGTATATCGATCAATCTACACATGAAGATGAGTTAAAAGAACTATTGGCAAATGAATCAGTAATTTTTTACACTGGATTTGATGCAACTGCAGATAGTCTCACACTAGGCCATTTTCTTCAGGTCATGGTAATGATGCATATGCAAAGAGCAGGACATAGGCCTATTGCCCTTTTAGGTGGTGGGACTACCATGATTGGAGACCCTTCAGGAAAATCAGATATGAGAAGAGTTTTAACTAGAGAAATGATCGATTACAATGCTTCAAGATTTAAAGAACAACTTTCCCACTTTATAGATTTTAGTGAAGGCAAGGCCTTTATTGTAAACAATGCAGATTGGTTGATGGATCTTAACTTTGTAGAATTTATGAGAGAAATTGGCATACATTTTTCTGTAAATAGAATGTTAAATTTTGATTGTTATAAAAACAGGCTTGACCAAGGTCTTACATTTTTTGAATTTGGCTATATGCTTTTACAAAGCTATGACTTTTTGCACCTTTATAGGACCCTGGGCTGCAAATTACAATTGGGTGGAAGCGACCAATGGTCTAATATACTGGGTGGTTATGAACTTATTAGAAAACTTGAACAAGGTCAATCTTACGGTATGACATTTAAATTACTTGCTACTGCATCTGGGACCAAAATGGGTAAGACGGAAAAAGGAGCCATTTGGTTGGATAAAGAAAAAACTTCTCCCTATGAAATGTATCAATATTTGAGAAATGTCGATGATAGGGATGTTAAAAAATTCTTATCCCTGCTAACTTTTTTACCACTAGAAGAAATTGACAATTTAACAAATGTTGAAGGTTCAGAGATAAATAATGCTAAAGAAAAATTAGCCCTTGAAGTAACAAGCATGATTCATGGTAAAGAAGAAGCAGAAAAAGCTCTTAAGGCCTCTCGCACTCTATTTTCTGATGGTAGTGATGATAGTGATGTTCCCTCAACACTTGTCAAAAAGAAGCTAGTAGAAGAAGGGATTGGTGTTTTAGATTTAATGAGAACTGTTGGTCTTATTAAATCTAATAGCGAAGGCAGAAGGTTAATTGAACAAGGTGGAATAAGCATAGATGGAAAAAGAGTCGAGGATTTAGGCAAAACTATTTCTTTGGATGATTTTAATGATGGGAAAATCCTAATTAAAAAAGGCAAAAAAATATATCATCAGGTTAAAATTTAATAAATCGGCTCAGATTTTTATTTGAGCCGATTTATTTATTAAAATTCTTAATCAAAGATTTAAATTGCTAATAATGCCCATAAGGCCAAATTTTTCTCCGTCTCTTCTATAAGAGTGAAATAACTTATTATCTTTATAGGTTGAAAAATCAACAACTGTTAGGTTTTCTATTTCTATTTTACACTCTAAAAGCATCCGTTTATTTATCTCCTGCAAGTTTATTAAATACTTAATATCATTTTTCTTTCTTACAGTGTCCTTCCAATCTTTAAACTTATCCTTAAACTGATTCGCTACATCTATTTCAACTTCAAAATCATCTTTACCAATTGCAGGTCCTATTATAGCAATTATATTCTTTGGGCTTGAGTTAAAAGATTCTTTCATAACAGATACAGCCTTACTTGTGATTTCTTTTAAAGTTCCCTTCCAACCCGAATGAATATTGGCCTGCACTTTTTTCACCTTATCAAATAGCAAGATTGGTACGCAATCTGCAAATCTAGTTATTAAAGCCACATCATCCCTATTAGTAACCAGCCCATCTGTATCTGGAAAATACCGGCCAAGTGGGCTTTTAATTCCTTGGTCTAATTTTTCTATAATAGCAATATTTGCGCTATGTGTTTGGTAACCATTGTAGAGAAGTTTTGGTTTGATTTCTAAAAGATCGTATACTTCCTTAATATTTCTTTTAATCTCCTCAATATCCTTATTAGTGGTCATTCCTACATCCATATCAATTGTAGTAAAGGCATGCTTAAGACCAAGTTCTGTTAGCATGGGTATTATAATATATCTATAAGAATTTTTTTCTACTATATTATACTCCATCCTACTTCCTCTCTTCCTTATCTATAAATCTTAAATAATCTTTATAATGATTGAAATCAGCTACTGCGCGTGGATTCTCAACATCTATATAGCTAATATCTTCAGGATTATTCTCAATAATTTCATATCCACCATATTCCCCGATAGATTCTAAAAGCTCATCCCTATACTTACTAGAAAATAATATAGGCATTTTTATTTCACCCTTATACTTAGGTATAATAATTCCTTTAGCTGTATCTCTAAATTCTTTTATTATTTTATTAATAAATTCACTAGATATTAGGGGCTGGTCTCCTGCTAAAAATAAATAGGCATCTGCGTTACTCTCTTTTGATACTCCTAATTTTACACTTTCAGACTGACCTAAATATGCTTTGTTATTCTTAATAGTTTCTACTCTATACTGGTCTGCAATAATTTTTACCTGTTCTTTTCTGTATACTAAAATTACTTTATCAAGCATTGAATTATTAGCCGCTATTATAACTTTTTCTACAGCTTTTTTATTGTTAAACTCCAATAGTAATTTATCCCTGTTCATCCTCTTTGAATACCCAGATGCTAAAATAATTCCCACAATCATAAGGTTTTTAGTTCTCCTTCCAAGCTAGCGACCTGTTTACTGCTCTCTTCCAATTTTTATATAGGTCTTCTCTTTTCTTTTCTCCCATCTCTACAAGATAGGTCTTGTCAACCTGTATATTGGCTAAAATTTCATCTTGATTTTTCCAAAATCCAGTAGCAAGGCCTGCAAAATAACATGCTCCTAGTGCTGTGATCTCTGCTAATACTGGTCTTTCTACCTGTACGTTCAGTATATCAGCTTGGAATTGCATTAAAAAATTATTAACCACAGCTCCCCCATCTACCCTAAGAGTTTTTAATGCTATCCCTGAGTCATCCTCCATCGCTTCTAAAACATCTCTGGTGCTATATGCAATAGATTCTAATGTTGCCCTGACAATATGTTCAGCACTTGTATCCCTAGTTATTCCTATAATTGTCCCTCTTGAATACATATCCCAATATGGAGCTCCTAAACCTACAAAAGCAGGAACAAAATAAACTCCATTGGTATCTTCCACACACTTTGCTAAAGTTTCAGATTCTTCTGAGCTTCTAATAATCTTTATACCATCTCTAAGCCATTGAACTGCCGCCCCTGCAATAAATATGCTGCCCTCAAGTGCATAATATACTTTATTATTTATACCCCATGCAATAGTAGTTAATAGCCCATGTTTTGAATTTATCATTTCTTCGCCTAAGTTCATTAAAACAAAGCAACCAGTCCCATATGTATTCTTTGCCATCCCCTTTTCAAAGCAAGTGTGTCCAAATAGAGCTGCATTTTGGTCTCCTGCTATTCCACTTATAGGAACTTCTTCGCCAAAACTATCTAAATCTGTATATCCAAAGATATAAGATGAAGGTTTAACTTCTGGCATTATTTCTATGGGTATACCTAGCTCTTCCAAAAGATACCTATCCCATTGCATTTTTTTTATATCATAAAGCATAGTCCTAGATGCATTAGAATAATCAGTTGCATGTACTCTTCCTTTTGTTAAATTCCATAATAACCAAGTATCTACTGTTCCAAAAACTAATTCCCCTCTTTTTGCTCTTTCTCTAGAACCTTCAACATTATCTAATATCCATTTTATCTTTGTAGCTGAAAAGTATGCATCTATTGTTAAACCAGTTTTTTCCCTAACATATCTCTCTAGACCTCTTTCTTTTAAATCTTCGCATATACTAGCTGTTCGTCTACATTGCCAAACAATTGCATTATAAATTGGCTGTCCAGTTTTTTTATCCCATATTATTGTAGTTTCTCTTTGGTTTGTAATCCCAATAGCAGCTATTTGCTTTAAGCTAACGGCAGCTTTGGCCAAAACTTCTCTTAATACTCCAGATTGGCTTCCCCAGATTTCCATTGGATCTTGTTCAACCCAGGCATCTTTTGGATAATGCTGTTTATATTCTTTTTGGGCAGATGAAACCATAGCACCCGCTTTATTAAATAAAATAGCACGAGAGCTTGTTGTTCCCTGATCTAGTGCAAGAATATATTTCTTTTCCAATATAACCCCTCCCTTCAGATCCCTTATTAATAATTATATCACGCTAGACTCTTAATACTAGAATATAAAGTATTTTAGTATTGAATATCTTTCTGGGTATAGAAAGTATTAAGGAGTTGATAAAGTTGAATGACCATCACCAAAATTAAAATTCAAATATAAAATTAGCATTTTTCTTAAACTTAGCTTTTACTATTATAGAAATAATAGGTGGAATTATGATTAATAGTATAGCTATTATATCAGATGCTATCCATGACTTAGGAGATAGTCTATCATTAGGTCTAGCTTGGTTTTTGGGATACTATTCGCAAAAATAAGGAGATAAAAATTATACATATGGATATAGGAGGTATTCTCTTTTAGCAGCTTATAAATACTACGATTTTGATAAAGAAGACCACTGTACATTCAAGAGTTTGTAAAGTCATTGATAAAGTGTATAATTAAAGTAAGATATTTAAAAGTCTATGACTTTCTTCAAATTAATTATCAATATCTCCTTAAATATAGTATAGAAAATGGTAAAGCATATAAATTTAAAATGGAGTGAGGTGCTTGTATCATGTCAAATCATAATGAAAATATGTCAACAGGGCTACCTAATACCAATAAATCCTTAAAAAAATACTTGCTTTTTGTTGTGGGTTTTTCTTTACCCTTTGCATATTTACTATCTTTCTTATTTTAGGGACGTCTACTTTATAGTATCCTTGAGAATTTCGATCTCCACTTTCCTAACTATATTTTTGCTACAATTTCTGCACACTTTTTAGGATTATTTCTTTGTGGATGGTTTATAAAATCTGAAATACTAATTCAAAGAATTATGTTTAGTAGTATAATCCTTTGCTTTTTAGCAAGCTTGCCATTTTTATTCTTAACTCCTATATTTTGGGGAATTGGACTTATATTTAGTGGGTTTTCAGGTGGATGCTTAATGGCAACTCTGGGGTATTTTTTAAAGAAATATATCAAAAAAGAAGATAGATTGAAAACTATAGCAGATATTTTGATTTGCTCTAATTTATTAATGATTATTGTCTATCTGGTTGACTTGTTTTTATCATCTAATATTGCATTACTTCTTGCATTATTGTATTTATTAGTCGGAATAGCTTGTTTAGGATTTTTGATTCACAAACATGAATATCATGAATATATGGTAGAGACTAGTAAATATACTGCAAAACCTTATGATGTGAAACAATCTATTCAAATATTATTTGTCTTTGTTTTTATTATTACTATTAATTCAGGATTGATGTACCAAGTGATTAACCCCAAGTTTAGCCACTTGTCAGGTTTTGTCAATTTATATTGGGCAGTGCCTTATATTGTTGCAATAGGTATTATGCGTTTTTTACCATCTGATGCAAACCGATCTCCTTATTTGTATCTGGCTTTATTTATGTTAATAAGTGCTTTTGTCGGATTTATTGTCTTGGAATACAATCTAACTGGATATTTGATTATAAATACCTTACTGTTAGGAAGTTTTGGTGTTTTTGATTTATTCTGGTGGAGCATATTATCTGAGATGCTTGACTATACTGATAATCCTGTAAAAATATTCGGTATTGGGTTGTCTGCCAATGTTTTAGGTGTACTAGTTGGTGGAAGTTTTGGATATTTAGCAAATCAATATAAATTCTCAAATGCTGAAATAATAGTTTTTGCCTTAATTGTATTATGTATTACAACACTATTGTTGCCAGTGCTTAACCGACAATTGGTTTCACTTTTGAAAGATCATACATACCTTGCTGCCTATGATCAAATGCCTACATCCCAACAAACTAAAATGATTCAAAAAGTCATAGAGACAGAGATGTTAACTAATCGGGAAAAAGAAGTATTGGAACAAATCTTGTCAGGAAAAACAAATCGTATAATTGCACAAGAACTTTCGATCTCCGAAAGTACAGTCAAGACACATGCAGGTAATATTTATTCAAAGTATGATGTAAATACCCGTGCAGAGCTGATTAGCACAATACTAAGAAATCATATACATATATAAATTATTAAATATTTTAATTTTTTAAGCCTCATACTTTAGTATGAGACTTTTTTTGCGAAATTCATACTTATATCCGATGTGTTTTTAATTTACAAATGGTATGCTTTTATTAATCTACAAAATTATTATTAAGGATGAAGCTAATTAAAAGCAAGGAGATGATACAAGTGAAAAAAACAATCCAAGTAATGTTAATGGCAATGGCTCTAATTGTAGGAACCCTAGGACTAGGGATGCCTGTAGAAGCACAAGGAGAAAAAGCATGGGTATTGGTTGATGTAGTTGATTATCCAAATGAAGAAGGGTGGGAACTGGCAAACAAGAGTCCAGTTTATAATACTGTGACATCTTATAGCCCAAGTAATTTTTCCGCTAAAACAATGTACACAGGCCCCACTGGAGGAGGTAAAGTTAATGGTGAAGGGGTAAAGATATCAGCGTCTTTTAGTAAACCACCAGAGGTTATATACGAAGGTCAAGAAGTATCCCTGACACTAAATCTTAAAGCTACAGAAAACACACTTGCCGCTTTTACATTTCGTGGCAAGGCCGGAGCAGACTTTCACCGAACAGTTGATATAGGTCTTAACTACGGAGGAGGGAATACCTTTAAGGATGCTGATGGAAATGATTATTGGGAGATAGGCGGTACTTATGATCCAACAAGCTATGATCCAATTCAAGTTACTATGAAAGCTGAAGCCCCGTACGCAATTAGAGAAGATGAACAAATAGTATTGAGGCAAACACTTTACCGTGGTGTTTCCATGGGCACATACTATATCTACCAGTTGAAAACCCCAGGTGCAAATAGTCCCAGTACACCATCCACACCAGGCAATCAAAGCTCAGCCTTTAGTGATTTGCCAGCCAGCCACTGGGCATATGATAATATCATGGAAATGGTAGAGTTAGGAATTTTAGATGGCTATTCTGATGGAACATTTAAGCCAAATAAAACTATATCAAGGGCAGAGTTTAGTAAAATATTAGTATTGTCACTAAAGCTACCTAAGACAAGTCCTCTTTCTCCAGCTTTTTCAGATGTGCCTTCTAATCACTGGGCATATGAGGTTGTAGAATCTTCAAAAGATTATTTGACTGGTTATAGAAACAGCTCAGGTGTTATGAGCTTTGCACCTAATGAAGTTGCTGTTCGCGAAGATGTGGCAGTAGCTATTGTAAAAGCAAAAGGCTTCTCAAATGCTAATTCTAATCTAAACTTATTAAATCAATTTTCAGACCAAGGTCAAATCTCAAGTGCCCTCCGTAACCATGTGGCCATAGCTGTGGAGCAAGGATATATGAAGGGAACAAATGTTGGATTTGAACCGCAAAAGGCATTGACAAGGGCAGAAGCTTCTGCACTATTATCCAGATTAATAGATAGAAGCCAGTTTGAAGAAAGGGAGAAAGTTCCTTTTAATTAAATTTTATTCCCATTTGTAATCATGTTGTAGATATAAAATAGCTTTCTATTTTCAAATAGAGAGCTATTTTATTTACTTTGTTTGTTTTTTTCTACATCTAAAACAAAATACTCTATTTTTAGATCCCTTGCTATTATATTGATAACTCCATTTAAACTCAAAGCCACAACAAATTTTTGTTGTGGCTTTTAATATTCTTTTAACCTCCACCCACTGGTGGAAATAATGAAACTATATCTTTATCTTTTAGTCTGGTGTCTGAAGTTGTAATTATACCATTTACAAGTAGTATAGCCACGTCTTCTCCTTTAAGGTTAATTTTTTCTAATAATTCACTTGTGTAGATTTCATCAGGCAGTTCGATTAGCTCCTTTTTAATACCTTCAGACCTTAAAGTTGCAAAATACCTAACTTCAACTTTTATCATTTTAATCCAAGTGATTCAAGTTTCTCTTGTGTTGGAATACCTCTTTCATCCCAACCCCTAGCCTTGTAGTAGTCTGGTAACATTTGATCAAGTTTAGTTACCCAACCCTTACTAGGTCCTTCTGGTATTTCATCTTCAAGAAGTCTCTTTGGAAGAGTATCTTCTTCAGGTTTTATTCCAGAAATAAGATTAAACTGTTTTTCTATATTATAAATTCTATCTCCAATTTCTAATATATCAGCTCCAGTATATTCTGTTCCAGCAATTACATTGCACATATCTGCATAATCTTCTGCACCCAGAGCAAATGATGTAAATAGGCATACGCCTAGAGAATCTATAGAAGCTGTTAAATCTTGGAATATTTTAGTCCAAGTAGCCTTATCTTCAGTTGCAAATCTATCTAATTGCTCAGGAAGTCCCAATACTTCAGGAGAAACCATGTAACCTCTTACATGACATCCTCCCCTATTACTTGTAGCATAGCTTAGACCCTGACCTTGCACTCCTCTTGGGTCATATGCTGGTATTTCTTGCTTCTTAACTGTCATTGATACTTCAGGTGCTCCGTATCTCTCAGCCAATCTATATGAACCCTCAGCCATTTTTGCGCCTAGACCTTGTGCATAGCCAATTCTTTTTACCCATTCTGCTATATCTGTTCCATTCCCAAATTCTAATTTGATTCCATCTAACTCCTCATCTTTGATTAAACCTCTTTGATAGAGTTCTATCGCAGCAGCTATGGTAGCACCAACAGAAATCGTATCAATTCCCATTTCATTACACCAAAGGTTTGCTTCAATAATAGCTTCCATATCATTTATCCCACAATCAGAACCAAATGACCATAGTGTTTCATATTCTGGCCCTCCACCTTCCCAATCATCTACTTTAACATATCTACCACATCCAATTGGGCATCTGTAACAAGCAGTTCTTTTTACCAGGTATTTATCTGCCAACGCTTCACCACTTATATCTTCGGCCCCATCGAATTGCCCTTTTAAAAAGTTATTTGTAGGAAGACTGCCTAACTCATTAAGAATATTTACAAGAACAGCAGTACCATAAGTTGGAAGCCCTTCTCCAGTTACTCCATTTTCTTTGATTTTTTTAAGCTGTTTTTTATTTAACTCTTTTACCTTTTCTTCATCAGCTACTAATGGTTTTCCAGAACCCTTTACTACGATAGCCTTAAGGTTTTTTGAACCCATAACTGCTCCTACTCCAGATCTTCCAGCAGCCCTATCTTCATCGTTCATAATCGCTGCCATCAAGGATAGATTTTCTCCTCCAGGTCCTATTGCTAAGACTTTAGATCCTTTTCCATGTTTTTCTTCAAGCTCTTTAGTAGTTTTAGATACAACTTTTCCCCAAAGATCAGTCGCAGGTAAAAGTTCAACCTTATCATCTACAATACTTAAATAAACTGGTTCTTCCGATTTGCCTTCAAATACAATAACATCCCAACCAGCAAATTTTAATTCTGCTCCCCATTTACCGCCTGAGTTTGAAGAAGCTATGGTCCCTGTTAATGGAGCTTTAGTCACAACCATATACCTTCCGCCTGTAGCGACCGGATTGCCAGTCATTGGTCCTGTAACTATAAACAATTTGTTTTCTGGACTAAGGGCATCTACTTTAGGATCTACTTCATCCATCATCATCTTAGTTCCCAAGCCTCTACCACCAATATACTTTTTAGCCATATCCATATCTAGTGGCTCTGTTTTTATTGTCTTATCTGTCAAATTAACTCTTAAAACCTTACCATTATAAGCATACATAATATAACCTCCTTTAGGTTGTTACTAATATAGTATGCAAGACTAATGCCAACTCTTATATAATAAATAAGTTGGCATTTCACTAGGTCGATATGAATTTTATTGTTATTAAATAATAATTTTATTTATTACGTGTCAATTCTGAACATTTAAAGATGTTCTGTTTTAGATCATTATCCTACTTTGGAACATCAATTTTATATAAGTTTATCTTTCTGTAAAGGGTATTTCTGCTTATTCCAAGTAATTTCGATGAGATAGATATATTCCCATTATACTTAGATAAAATATATTCAATATGTTTTTTCTCAATTTCCTTTAATGTGTAATCTTTGTGATTCTTGGTAATTACTTTATTCTCAACAACCTGATTTTGGATAAACTTAGGCACAGTTTCCGTATTTATAATCAGTTCTACTATATTTTCGAGCTCTCTAATATTACCTGGCCATTCATATTCAATAAGCTCATTAATATAATTTTCTCCCAATAATATCTCTTTTTTATTCAGCTTTTCTGCTTTTCTCTTCATAAAATAATCAAATAGAATCGGTATATCTTTTGGTCTTTCTCTTAGCGGGGGAAGTTTTAAAGGTAAAACATTTATCCTATAATATAGGTCCTTTCTAAAATTTCCCTTATTCATTTCTCCATATAAATCTCTATTTGATGCAGCTATAATTCTAACATCAACTATTATTTCAGATGAAGCTCCTACTCTTCTAACAACACCTTCTTCTATTACCCTTAGTAGCCTCGACTGGGATTCAATGGGCATTTCTCCAATTTCATCTAGAAATATGGTGCCTTTATCTGCTAATTCAAATTTCCCCGGACTACCCTCAGGCTTTGCACCTGTAAATGCTCCTCCTTCATATCCAAATAGCTCTGATTCTATTAAACTCTTTGGAATGGCTGCACAATTAATAGCTATAAAACGTTCATTCTTTCTATCGCCATAATTATGTATTGATTGAGCGAAAATTTCCTTTCCAGTTCCACTTT
>CAZRXS010000005.1:0-39329 GCA_964604145.1 uncultured Gudongella sp.
TGTATCTGTAGGGATGGACGACTCTGTCCATTCGATCAAATGTATCTGTAGGGATGGACGACTCTGTCCATCCGATTAACCTTGGTAAAGCGCGGCAGGGAACCGCCCCTTGCATTTATATACTGATGCTAATTGTAGGGTCTGGGTTTCATCCCTACTAACTATGGAAAAATTTACAAGTGTTCCTATAAGTAGGGGCCTACCTTTGGTCGGCCACAGCTATGGAAAAATGTATAAAATTGTGGTATAATGTATTTGAGTAAGAAGTATGGTCGCATGTCCTAGACATGAGGAAAGTCCGTGCTCCAAAGAGCAAGATGCTGGGTAACACCCAGTAGGGGCAACCCTAAGGAAAGTGCAACAGAAATAGACCGCCATAATATGGTAAGGATGGAAAGGCGAGGTAAGAGCTCACCAGCGTTTAGGCGACTAAACGGCTCTGTAAACCCCATCGGGAGCAAGACCAAAAGGGAGCCTAGTAAGGTAGCTGCTCGTTACCGCTCCAAAGGTAGGTTGCATGAGCCTATTGGCAACAGTAGGCCTAGATAGATGGCCATAATAACAGAACACGGCTTACTAACTCACTCTAATAGAATCCCCTGATTGAAATCAGGGGATTTATTATACCCATAATTATCGACTTATAATATTAAGTTTTTTAGATATGTAATATTTTAACATTTATAAAAATCATAGAGAATGGCTTATTAACATGGCTATAAGATTTTTTTATTATAACAAAAATTATATAAAATATTCCTTGTAACCTTTTTGTCATTATTTCATTGTAATGCAGAATTGGGTAGGCTATAATACTTTTATGAGTAAAAAAAGACCTAAAGGAGTGTTGTTATTGGATGTAAAAAAATATAAACTGTGGGTAAAGATTTCTTTGCTCTGCATGCTTATGATAATTGGATTTAAAGATACGGGGATAATTGTAAAACAATATAGTTTGCTAGATAGTAATTTAATACATATTTTATTTGAAAAGGAAGAAAAAGTAAATATAATAAGAGAAGCAAGTGATTTTTTCGAAGTAGTAAAAAACAATAAATCTTATAGATTACCAAAAGATATAATGATTAGAACCAATAAAAATTCAGACAGATTTGCTGTAAAATCAACCACGCCTTTATATAGCAAAAGAGATTTAAAATCTAGTGTGGTTAGAGAAATTACGACAGAAGATGAATTAGTTTTTGTAAGTAAAGATGAAGAATTTGGTTACTATATAACAGCTACTGATTTTAAAATAGGTTACATTGAACTTAAAAATGTAGTTACTAAAGAACAGCCAGTGTTTACACTTGGATTATCTAATGTAAATAGAAAATTAATTAATAATGACAAGGAATTTTTAGTTACACAAGGAGATAAGGTTGCCATAGTAGGTTTTGCAAATGGACAATATCAAATTCAAGATGCTAATAAAGTTATATATAATATTGAGGAAGCTGCGATAACTCTATTTAAAAGCCAAGAATTAGCAAATAGGGGCGCAGAAAGGACGGCTATCTCGGATGTAAAAAAACTAGTCGATGCTGCTAAATCAAAAATAGGCTCAAAGTATGTTTATGCTACCGCAGGACCAAATACATTTGATTGTTCAGGCTTTACCTCTTGGTTATATAAGTCACAGCTAGGAATTAATATTACTAGATCATCAAGAGATCAACCAAGAGCAGGACAAAAAGTTGAAAGGTCAAAATTACAAGCTGGTGATTTAGTATTTTTCAACACCACAGGAAAAGGGATATCACATGTTGGATTGTATATAGGTAATGGTGAAATGGTACATGCTTCTTCATATAAAAGAGGAGTTAGGATAGATAGCATAAATTCATCATATTATAATCCTAGATATGTCACTGCAACTAGAATACTTAAATAGAATATAGTGAATTTCAAAGCACCCAATGGGTGCTTTTATACTTTCTCTGTGTTATAATTTAGTTAATATTAAAAAAGGAGGGTTTTTAATGACCGAAATATTAAAAGGAAGTCTTGTCGCAGGGAGTATCAAAGAAGATATGAAACCAAGAATAGAAAAACTAAAGAGTAAAAATATTATTCCAACCTTAGGAATTATCAGACTTGGAGATAATCCTGGTGATATATCTTATGAAAAAAGCATAATCAAAGCTTGTGAAAAGATGGATATTGAAGCAAAAGTTTTTGAAAGAGATATTAACACAAGTACAGAAGATCTTATAAATCTAATGGAAGAGTTAAATAGCAACCCTAAAATATCAGGGATACTATTGTTTAGACCCCTAGCTAAGCATATAGATGAAGAAAAAGTAAGAAGCTGTATCAATCCAGATAAAGATGTTGATTGCATGCATCCTTTAAACCTAGAAAAGATTTTTGAAGGCAACCTACAAGGATTCGCTCCTTGTACGCCAAAAGCAGCCATGGAAACACTTTTATTTAACAAGGTAGAATTAGAAGGTAAAGATGTAGTTATTGTAAATAGATCAATGGTTGTAGGTAAGCCCTTAGCTATGATGCTATTAAAGGAAAACGCAACTGTTACAATTTGTCATTCAAAAACAAAAGATTTAAAAGAGAAGACGAAGGCTGCAGATGTTGTAGTTACTGCATTAGGTAGACCTAAGTTTTTTACAATGGATTACTTTAACCCTAACTCCATTGCTATTGACGTTGGCGTAGGAGTGACAGAAGATGGAAAGTTAAGTGGAGATATTGATTATGATAATGTTTCAGAAAATATTAAAATGATAACACCAGTGCCAGGAGGAGTAGGTAGTGTTACTACTACAATTTTATTAAATCAAGTTGTTCTTGCAGCAGAAAAACAAAACTAAAAAATATAAAAAAGCATATCCATATGGATATGCTTTTTTTAATCTATTTCATCTTCATCTTCATTTCCATCTTGGCCTTCTGGTGATGCCTGCGGAGGTATCTCTTCATTTCCATTTAAATTGTCAAACCAATCATTTAACCAATCAAGTACTGGAGTTTCTGGAACAGTAAATTCAGTATGTTCATCACAAACTTGAGTTGGCATATGATAACTATAATCGCTAGGAACTATTCCATTGTTATCAGATGGAATGTAGGGAGGATCTCTTTTTATAAAGACTCTGGTGGCTACACTTTCATCAGGGCAAAACTCATTGGCTAGCTTTCCATTAGTAACATCTATTTTCGCTTCTACATGCATATCGCAAGATGAGGTTGGTACAGTACCGCTTACAAAGATCTCACTTCTTACGACACCTCTTGGATCATTTGAACAAAGTCGTGTAGGAAGTAATCCAGATTGAGTGCATATATTTGCAGAGACAATACCATCTGGCCTAGGGAAACTAGTTTTACTTTCCAAACCTTCATGTACTTTTGTGTTAATATATTGCCATAAATTAGCAACCGTAGAACTACTCTTTGAAAGAGTAATCCTTGGAGAGTCATTGCCTATCCAAGTTCCAGAAACATAATACGGAGTATAGCCAACAAACCATATATCGGCTCTATTTTGCGTAGTTCCAGTTTTTCCTGCTACGGCCATATTAGACAATCTGGCACGCCCTGCGATTCCACTGCTAACAGTGGTCCTTAAAATATCGCCCATAATATATGCAACCTGAGGACTAGAAACTATGGTTTCTTTGGGTGTATTATCAAGAATTACATTTCCATCACCATCTAGAATCTTGGTAAAGGAAACGGGTTTAATATATACACCATCATTTGCAATTGCTCCAAAAGCAGCAGTCATTTCAAGAGGACTTAAACCTTTAGTCATTCCACCCAATCCCAATGCAGATAGATTTTCGTCATTTGTGACCCTATTTTCTAAGCTAGATATAAAATTATCTCTTTCAGGATAATCTTTATTTATAATACCAAGCTTTTCTAAATGTACTAGCGAAGTAGGGATACCAATTCTTTGTAATGTTCTAACTGAGTTAACATTAACAGATTGTTCTACAGATCTCCTTAAAGTATGCAGACCCCTATATGATCTATACCAGTTTTGTGGCCACATCTTACCATTACCATCGTAAAAGGGTATATCATCAATAGAAGTAGCTGCGGTAAAGCCATTATTTAGTGCTGGCCAATAAACAGAAATAGGCTTAATAGCTGAACCAGGTTGTCTTGCAGCGCCAGTTGCTCTATTATAAATTCTTGTACCATCAACATCTCTTCCTCCAATAACTGCTTTAATCTGGCCTGTCTTGTAGTCAATTATTACAGTTGCAGATTGGGGTTGGACAATGCCTTCTTTTTGGACAAAAAAGTATTTATTGCTAATTAGGAGATTTCCATCTTCCTGTATAAAAAAATCTGGATGAACATCTAAGTAGCTCTTATTAATAGTAATTTTTTTCTCTGACACACTATATTCAGATTCAGGAACTACAATAGAGCCCACAGAATGAGCAACCAAGTTCTTTTTTTCATCAATAGTATAAAAATCTGCAATATCAAAATGAGTTGGGAAAATATTTAATTTATCAGTGTTTATTACAAGATTTCCATTAGAAAGTTCAAATTCACCTGGAGTTAAAATCAAGTTATAATCTTCAGTCATAATAGATTCTTTTTTAAAATAGACTATTTTATTTTTTTCATCAAGAACATGACCTGCCTTATTAATTCTCCAGTCAACAAGTATGGGACCCCTTATTCCTTGGGTATTTCCAACTAAAATCTCAACAAAATTGGTGTAGATATCTTCTAATTGTTTTTGCATATCCATATCAATAGTTGCATATATATTTAAGCCACCTGTATATAACTCTTCTTCAGCACGCTCTTTGCTATATCCAAACTCGTCCATTAATGCTTCAATAACATCTTTTTTAACTAGATCAGCAAAGTATGAAGTTATGTCCTGGGGTTTTTTTTGTTCTGGATTTAAGCTAAGTTTGATATCTTGTTCTAAAGCAGCCCTGTATTCTTCTTCAGTGATTTTTCCATATTTAAGCATCATATCCAAAACTAGTCTTTGTCTAGCCACAGAATCTTCATTGAAAACAACTACATAAGTTTCTCCTAAAACATCAATTTGTCCTACTTCATAGTGTTCTGTACTATCGAAATCTTCTGGCTTTACCCTATAATATGGCTGAAATCCAGTTGTACTCTTAACTATACCAGCAATTAAAGCTGATTCGGCAAGTGTTAACTCAGAAACATCTTTAGAAAAATAAGTACGACTAGCTTCTTGCACCCCATAAGCATTTTGTCCAAAGTAGTTTCTATTTAGGTATGCTTCAAGTATTTGATCTTTAGAAAGTATTGTTTCTACTTTTAAAGCAAGATAAGCTTCAGTGATTTTCCTAGTCAATTTTATATCATCTGTTAAGTAAACATTTTTTACTAACTGCTGGGTTATTGTACTAGCACCTCTTAAGCCGCCTGATTTAAAGTTATCAACGACAGCACCAGCTATTCCCTCTAAATCAACCCCTGGGTGTTCTTCAAAACGATGGTCTTCAATTGCAATAAATGCATCAATAAGGTGTTTAGGCATATCTTTTATGCTTACAATAGTCCTTAATTCTTCAGCTTGAATCTTTTCAATAAGGTTATTATTTTGGTCATAAATACTAGAAGTTTCAGATAAAGAAGTTAAGATATTAGTCGGATCTATCTCGGGTGCTTCTTCTAGGATTGCTAAAACTGCGACACCTACAGCACCACCTGCAAGAATACCTGCCATAATAACCGCTACAAGTAATATTTTTATTGCTTTAAATATCGTAAATCTATTCTTTTTTCTTATTTTTTTATTTTTAACTGACATTGTTTACCTCCTAAAAAGACACTTTAAAATATACTATATTATACCACAATAATTTCAAGTTTGTTAATAACAAGAAGGTTACAATAAAAATGTAAAAAGATGCAAGAGACTAGTCTCTTACATATAAAGATGATATACTTAGCATTGGAGAGTGAGAGAATGGAAACTATAAAAGAAAAAGTTTTAATAGTTGGAGTAGTGCTAGCTGAAGATAATATTGAAATCGAAGATTCACTAGATGAACTTGAAGAATTGGTAAAAGCAGCAGGTGGAATTATAAAAGCGAGGATTGTACAAAAAAGATATAGGTTAAATGCAGCTTTTTATATTGGCAAAGGTAAAGCACAGGAAATACAAGAACTTTGTGAAAAGTTAGAAATAGATACAGTTGTATTTAATAACGAACTATCAGGTGCGCAACTTAGAAACCTAGAAGAGATAATAGATAGAAAAATAATCGATAGAACTACATTGATTTTAGATATTTTTGCCCTTAGGGCAGAGTCTAAAGAAGGAAAACTCCAAGTAAAACTCGCTCAACTAAAGTATAGATTACCTCGACTTGTAGGCTTTAGAGATTATTTATCAAGAGAGGGAGCGGGTATTGGGACAAGAGGACCTGGAGAACAGAAACTTGAAATAGATAGAAGGCATATATTAAGAGAGATAAGCAATATTGAAAACCAGTTAAGAGAAATTGTAGAAATAAGAGATATTAAAAGAAAAAAGAGATTATCTTCTCAATTGCCAATAGTATCATTGTTAGGCTACACAAATGCAGGAAAGTCTACATTAATGAATCAGCTTATAAAAAGAGATAGTGGATATGATACGACTAAATCAGTATTTGTAAAAGATATGTTATTTGCAAGTTTAGACACATCTCATAGGACCAGCAAACTACCAAATGGTCAGCGTTTCTTGTTAAGTGATACAGTTGGATTTGTGTCAAATCTTCCAACAAAACTTATAGAAGCTTTTAAGGGAACGATTGAAGAAGTAGAAAATTCTGATTTATTGATTCATGTATTAGATGCTTCAAGTAAAGACTTGGATCTTCAGATACATACTACTATGGATTTATTAAAAGATTTAAATATAATTGATAAACCAATAATTACAGTACTAAACAAAATGGACAGACTAGATGAAGATAGTGCAACAAGAACTAATATAAATGTAGAAAACCCTATTTACATCTCAGCTCTAAAGAATCTAAATATTGATCGATTATTATTTTTAATACAAGAAAAACTCCCAATGGCATACAGAGAAGTTGATATGTTTATTCCATATAAAGACCAATCCATTTCAAGCTATCTTATGGATCAATATAAGATAATGGACTTAGAATATGTAGAAAATGGACTCAATTTATCTCTTTTGATAAATCATATTGACTATGAAAAATATAAAAGATATATAATTTAATGGGAGGATATTTAGCATATGGATTATTCATATAAAACGATTGCAAAAAAAGGTTTTGATGAGTTTATTATAAATAAGTCTAGATTTATTGGATATGCCTCGCCAATAGAGAGTGAAGAAGAAGCTCTTAGCTTTATCAAAGAAATAAAAGAAAAGCATAAAGACGCTACACATAATGTATATGGATATGTTTTTGGTAAAGAATCTAATATCCAAAGATTTAGTGATGATGGTGAACCTTCTGGTACTGCAGGCATTCCAGTACTCCAAGTAATAAAAAAAGAAGAGCTAAGAAATCTAGTTATAGTAGTGACTAGGTATTTTGGTGGAACAAAGCTCGGTGGGGGCGGCTTGATAAGAGCCTATACAAAATCTGCAAAGCTTGCAATAGATAGCTCAATCATAGTCCAAAATAAGCTTTTTAATCGACTTTCAATAGAGACATCCTATTCAAGCTATGGAAAGATAGAAAACTATTTTCTTGAAGGTGATTATATTGTAGATTCAGTAGAATTTCTAGAAAAAGTTGAAATAGAACTTTATGTTGAAAAAATAGAAATAGATGGAGTTATCTCTGATTTAATGGATATTACAAGTGGAGAATTATCTTATAAGATAAAAGACAAACTTTATTTACCCGTTAAAGATGGAACGAGATGGGTATAGAAGCTAGGTAGACTAATATTTAAAACTTTAAAACTAAGAGGTGATAGGGTGGATAATAATAAAGAGTTAAAAGAAAAAATGATGAGTTTAAAGAATTGGGCAGTAGTAGGGGTTACAAAAAAGAAAGAAAGATACGGTTATAAAATTTGGAAAATATTAAAAGAACACAATTATAATGTTTACGGGGTAAGTCCAAATTATGATGAATTAGAAGGTGATAAATTATATAAAAGTGTCAGCGATTTACCAGAAAAGGTAGAAGTTATAGACATGGTTGTATCACCTAAGATAGGAATGAGTGTACTAGATAAAATAAAAGAAGCAGGGATTAAATATGTTTTCTTTCAACCAGGAACATATAATGAAGAAATCATTAAAAAAGCAGAAGAATTAGGATTAGAATACTTGGTAGATGACTGTGTTTACGCTACTTTAAGAAATAAGGAATAAGAGTAGCCATGTGCTTATAGATATAGGTTGTAGTATCTTAAATACTATTCCTATATCTATTTTTATAAAAATAGAAAAGTTGAATCTCCTATTTTGAGCTTTAAAGAGAGTTACATCGATATATTCTTTTAGAAACTTTATTTTTATGTTAGAATAAGATGAAAACAAAAATCGTTGCTATGGTTGACAAGGTGGTGTCTAAAATAAAAAACAAAGCAGTGGTATTGGGAACAAATTATTATGTAGGTTTAAGTATAATAAGATGTTTGGGTAGAGAGGGAATTCACGTGGTTGCTGTTGATTATAGTGAAAAGAGTCGCTATGGGGCAAAGTCAAAATACCTAAGCGAGAAACATATAGCACCCCATTACAAAGAAAACCCAGAAGCTTTATTGGAATTTTTAATAAATTACGCAAAATTACAAAATAAAAAACCCGTTTTATATCCAGGTGCAGATCCATATGTAGAATTTATGGATCAATATTTTGATGAGCTAAAAGAGCACTTCTTGTTTCCAATGGATAAAAAAGGACTTTGGACCGAAATCATGGATAAGTACAGTATGAGTCTCTTAGCTAATAAATTCAATGTAAAGGTTCCAGAAACAATAAATGCAAATGAAGAGAATTTAATTCAGCGCGTTAGGGAAGAGATTAAATATCCTTGTATTATTAAACCTATGGACTCAGCGAGTTTTGTAAAAGCTTATCGAAGAAAAGTTTTTATTATAGAAAATGAGGAAGAGTTGGTAGAAAAACTGGAAATGATAGATAAAGACAAGCATGGGGTTGTAATTCAAAGAATTATACCTGGACCTGAAGAGAATTGTTATTGTTACGATGCATATTTAAACCAAGATTCTAAGGTTACTCACTTTACTTCAGCCTATAAAATAAGACAGTGGCCGATAAATTTTGGTGCATCTACTTATGCCAAGCAAAAATGGATTCCTGAACTTCAAAATATTTGCAAGCCCTTTTTAGAAGGGATTGCTTTTAAGGGCTTTTCAGAAATTGAATTAAAAAGAGATGAGAACACAGGTGAAATATATCTAATAGAGGTAAATGTCAGAACTATAAACTTCAATGAAATGCTTGCAAAATGTGGGTTAAACTTTCCTTTGATAGCATATCTTGAGATGACAGATGAAATTCCAGAGAATAAAAGTGTAGAGATTGAAACAGGCTATGTTTTCCACTATATGTACGAAGACTTATTTGCAATAAGAGAATATCTTAGAACTGGACAAATGACTCTAGGTAAAATAATTAGGGATAATACATTTAAGAAAGTGCATTCTACATGGAGCTTTGATGATCCAATGCCTGGAATTTATTTTGTGGGAACAATAATTTCCAAGATTTTTAATCGAGTTTTCAAAACAAGATAGTGAAATAAATTTTAATTAAGCCTAAGTATATAAGTTAAACTAAAGGAGAGGTGAGATTATGGCAGGGCATTCCAAATGGTCTACTATTAAACATAAAAAAGGCAAAGAAGATGCCAAAAGAGGTAAGGTATTTACAAAATTAGCCAGATATATTATGGTAGCGGCAAAAGAAGGTGGTGGAGATCCGGATTACAATCCATCACTAAAAGCAGCAATTGACAAAGCAAGAGCCGAAAATATGCCAAATGACAATATAGACAGGGCAGTAAAAAAAGGAACTGGAGAAGCTGGAGCAGATATATTTGAAGAAATAACTTATGAAGGCTATGGTCCATCTGGAACAGCTGTAATAGTCCATTGTCTTACTGACAATAGGAATCGGACAATATCAGATGTGCGTCATGCATTTGATAAACATGGTGGGAACTTAGGACTAAGCGGTTCAGTCTCATTTATGTTTGACAGAAAAGGATTTTTAGCCATTGAAAGGACAGAAGAGGTTGACGAAGATGATTTAATTATGTTGGCTATAGAGGCCGGAGCTGAAGATTTTATAAGTGGCGATGATGGTTTTGAGATAATTACGGAAACAGCTGACTTTAATAATGTTAAAGATGAATTGTTAAAACAAGGATATAATTTTGCAGCAGCAGAAATTACTTACATACCTCAAACAATGGTAAGTTTAACAGATCAAACAGATATAAAAAATATGGAAAAGCTTGTAGATATGCTTGAAGATAATGATGATGTTCAAGAAGTTTACCATAACTGGGAAGAAGCCTAATAAATTTGGCAGGAGGTAATAGTTTGCAGAAATTAAATCCGGTAATTTTAACAATATTGGTGATATCAGTTTCATTGCTTACACTAATTGTTGCTATAGAGGAAAATACATATAAGCAAGATTATTATTTAAAATCATTTAGAGATAATAATATAGAAGCGCTTACTGGGAAAAGCAATAAAGAGTTAAAAAATATTTCTAAAAATATAATAGATTACTTAAGGGGAGGAAAGGATGAATCATTATTAGAGCAGGACTTTAACGATAAAGAAGTGGCCCATATGAAAGATGTTTATGATTTATTTGAACTAGCAAGAACTATTAAATTAATTTCGGCAATCTTAACAATACTTATTGTACTCTATTATTTGAGTCAAACAGCCTCTAAAATAATGGGCAAGTGGCTTGGATTAGGATTATTTGTAAACCATGCTTTAATTATAATAGTGGCTATATTAGTAATAGTTGATTTTCAAAAGTATTTTACAATTTTTCACAAGATTTTTTTTAATAATGATTTATGGATCCTAGATCCAAAAACTGATTTGTTGATACAGATGTTACCAGAAGCATTTTTTATAAATATAGCTAAAAATATTGGGATAAGTTTTATAAAGTATTTATCATTGGCACAATTGATTGCTTATGCTTTTTATAAAAAAGGAGCTTATAATATAGGAAGATTTAAAAATCCAAAGAGATATTAGCTAGTTAATATGGGTATATATAAATAATAGTGTTAAAAGTAATTTGTTTGATAGAGTAGGTAAAAAGCGTTAAGTGCTATGGGATGGGAAGTTGCCCATAGACGAAAGTATAACTGCGATTTTTTACCGCGTCCGCTGACAATTAAAGGCACCTTCTTTAATTGGCAGTAGCTGTCAATTAAAAGAAGGGGGATAAAAATGTTAAAAAGTAAAAACAAAATCGATGTAAAAACCATGGTAAAGGCTGGTTTCTTGGTAGCTATATCAATTGTTATGACCAGGTTTGTCTATATTATGCTTGCACCTGCAGGTGTACAAGTGCTAAGAATAAGCTTTGGTTATGTACCGCTAATGTTATCTGGGATATTGTTTGGTCCTTTAGTAGGTGGACTCACGGGCTTAGCTGCCGATTTAATCGGGTTTCTAGTAAATCCAATGGGACCATATCATCCAGGCTTTACACTTAGCTCAGTGCTTTGGGGTGTGATACCAGGTTTAATTTTTATTGTATTAAAAGGCAAAGGGAGATTAGAAGAATCTTTTTCCCTTAAAAACATCGCAATAGCAGTTGCAATAGCATCCATTATAGTATCCTTAGTACTAGATACGTATTGGTTATCAAAATTATTCGGTGAAGGATTTTTGGTTTTATTTCCAATGAGATTTGTAGCCGCTTTAATTAGCATACCTCTACATTCAGTAATAATAAGAGCTTTGCTTAAGCATCTAAGATTACTGATATAGATACTTTCTATTATAATGAGCTTATGCCTTTAAAAACATTGTTAATAATAGTATAATGTAACTAACAATAAATCGAGGGGGTAAAAAATGAAAACATTATTACCAATTGCTTTATCAAATAGACATATGCATGTTAGTAAAGAAGATCTGGAAACCTTATTTGGAGAAGGCTATAAGCTTACTCCAAGCAAAGATTTATCCCAACCGGGCCAGTATGCCTGTGAAGAAAAAGTGGATTTAGTAGGTCCAAAAAGAACTATTAAAGGGATTAGGATTCTAGGACCAGTTAGACCAGAAACCCAATTAGAAATATCAGTAACAGATGCCTATACTTTAGGTATTGATCCTATAATAAGAAACTCAGGTGATATTAAAGATACACCAGGTGCAAAATTGGTCGGTCCAAAAGGCGAAGTAGAAATAAATAAAGGAATTATAATTGCAGCTAGACATATCCATATGCATACTAGCGATGGCGAAGAGTTTGGAGTAAAAGATGGACAAATTGTGAAAGTTAAGACTTCAGGACCAAGAGCAGTAGTTTTTGATAATGTATTAGTAAGAGTACATCCTAATTTTGCTCTAGAAATGCATGTAGATATCGAAGAAGGAAATGCAGCAGGAGTACGAAATGGAGATCTTGTGGAGATAATTAAGTAGGAGCTGGGGAAATTGGATATAAATACAACTATTGATCATACTGCTTTAAAAGCAGATACATCAAAAAAAGAAATAAAAAAATTATGCGAAGAAGCAATAACATATAAATTTAAAGCTGTTTGTGTAAATCCAACTTTTGTTGAATATTGTAGCAGATTATTAAAAGAATCTGGAGTTAATTTAGCTACAGTAATTGGATTTCCACTAGGAGCAAATACTTCGGCAACAAAAGCATTTGAAACTCGTGATGCAATAGTAAAAGGTGCAAATGAAATAGATATGGTAATAAATATTGGTGCACTTAAGGATGCCGATTATAAGCTTGTAAAAGAAGATATAGCAGCTGTAGTAAAAGCGGCAGATAAAAAGGCTAAAGTAAAGGTTATTATAGAAACATCACTCTTATCAGATGAAGAAAAAATAAAAGCCTGTGAATTAGCTTTAAAAGCAGGTGCTGATTTTGTGAAGACCTCGACAGGATTTTCAACAGGAGGGGCTACAGTTTCAGATGTAGCCTTAATGAAATCTGTTGTAGGAGACAAGTTAGAAGTAAAAGCATCAGGTGGTGTAAGAGATTATAAGACGGCCAAAGAGATGATAGATGCGGGAGCTACTAGAATCGGAACAAGCTCAGGGGTTGAAATTATAAAAGGATCAAAATAAAAGGGCCTAGCCCTTTTATTTTTTTAAAAATTAAAATTATGGGTAATATCAAAAAAGGCATAATTAATTTAAAGAGGAGGAAGAAGATGGCTTTAAAAACTGAAAAGGAAGAATTAGGGAATGGATTTCACTCAACAAAAATATATCTAGATAAATTTAAATCTAATTATTTAGCATTTTATATTATTAGACCACTAGACAGAGAAGAAGTAACTATGAATGCACTTTTACCTATGGTGTTAAGCAGGGGTACAAAAAATTATTCAAATAAAATACTTTTAGAGAGAAAACTAGAAGAGCTTTATGGTGCAAATCTAAGCATATCAGCATCCAAAAGAGGGGAAAGGCAAGTAATAAAATTTTCTATAGAATGGGCAGATGAAAAATATACAAATGCACAGAGCTTTGATGATGAAGTTTTTGAACTGTTTAAAGAAGTAATTTATGATCCCTATTTAATTGATGGAGAATTTTCCCAGACATATTTAGAAGGAGAAAAAAACAATTTAGCTAACAAGATAAAAAATAAAATTAATGACAAAAGATCTTATGCAATTAATAGGTGCATTGAAGAGATGTGCAATTCTGAAAGCTTTAGTATATACAAATACGGTTATGTTGAAGACATAAAAGACATTGATGCAAAAAAATTAGCTGATCATTATGAAAATATTTTAATGACAAGTCAAATAGAAATTATTTATACCGGGAATAAAAAAGACCTATCCCTAGATAAAATAATTCCAATAAAATATCTAAATCGCGACAATATAGATTATGTAAAAAGAGAAGAGATCTTATCTAAACCTTATGAAAAAAATCAAGTAGTTGAAAAACTTGATGTTACCCAAGGCAAGGTAGTTTTGGGGTTTAGGACAAAAATAGCTTATGAAATGGACCTTTATCCTGCATTAATATTAGCCAATGAATTGTTAGGTGGAGGACCTAATTCAAAACTATTTAAGGATGTAAGAGAAAAACACAGTTTAGCATATTATGTAACATCTAATATAATAAAACACAAATCTATTATGATATTAGATGCAGGGATTGAGTTTCAGAATTTTAGTAAGACTATAGAGTTGGTGAATGAAAATATCAAAGAATTGCAAGAAGGCAAATTTTCTGATGAGGATTTGAATATTGCAAAAAGAGCTCTTAGAACATCTAGTGAGTCTATTGTTGACAGTGCAAATCTAATTTCCGAATTTTATTTTGGCAACTTTATAACAAACGAAAACAAAACACTTGAAGAACAATTAGATGAAA
Source organism: uncultured Gudongella sp. (assembly GCA_964604145.1). Classification (GTDB taxonomy): domain Bacteria; phylum Bacillota; class Clostridia; order Tissierellales; family Tissierellaceae; genus Gudongella. The sequence continues at coordinate 14,554 of CAZRXS010000005.1, forward strand.
TGGACAATGTTACCAGAGAAGAAGTTATAGAAGCAATAAACACCTTAAATCTTGATACAATTTACTTTATGAAAGGGATTGGAGAGGAGGAGAATAATGAAGCTAATAAAGAATAATAACCTTAAAGAAGAACTATATGAATTTCAGTTAGAAAATGGTGTAAAAGTTTATTATTTTCCAAAAAAAGGCTTTACTAAAAAATATGCGATCTTTACAACTAATTATGGTTCAGTAGATAATAAATTTGTTCCAATAAATGAAAATGAACCTGTGAGCTTGCCAGAAGGAATAGCTCATTTTTTAGAACACAAGCTGTTTGAAGAGCCAGAAGAAAATATTTTTCAGCAATTTGCCATTCAAGGAGCTTATGTGAACGCATATACTAATTTCAATCAAACCTCATATCTTTTCTATTCAACTGATAATTTTTATGAGAATTTAAAACTTTTAGTTAGATTTGTTCAGAACCCATATTTAACTGATGAAAATGTTGAAAAAGAAAAGGGTATAATAGCTCAAGAAATTCAAATGTATTTGGACAATCCAGGTTGGGTAGTGTTTTTCAATTGTCTAAGGGCTATGTATCATAAAAATCCTGTAAGGATAGATATAGCAGGTTCAGTTGAAAGTATAAGCCAGATAAGTAAAGAAGATTTAGAGTCGGCTTATAGAACATTTTACAATCCTAAAAACATGGTTTTATTTATAGTTGGAGACTTAGATAAGGATATTATAAAAAGTACACTTAAGGAGTCAGAAAAATCCTATGAAAGCAATCTAGAAGAAATTATAAGAATTCAAGAAACTGAGCCAAAAAGGATTAAACAAAAAATAATTGAAGAAAAAATGCTTACATCTACACCAATATTTTATATTGGATTTAAAGATACAGATATTAATATCTCAGGTAAAGAATTAGTTAAAAAAGATATAATAACGAATATAATACTCGATATGATATTTACTGAAAGCTCTGAATTTTATAATGAATTATATTCAGAAGGACTTATAGATGATAATTTTGGAGCCTACTTTACAGGACATAAAACATATGGTCATTCGTTAATAGTAGGGCAAAGCAAAGATCCCCATCTAGTTTATACTAGAATAAAAGAAATGTTAGGAAAATACAAAAACTATATAACAGAAGAAGCCTTTGAAAGAATTAAGAAAAAAGAAATTGGACATTTCTTAATGGGCCTTAATTCAATAGAATTTATTGCAAACAATTTGACAGAATTATACTTCCAAGACTTTCTTCTAATAGATTATTTAGATGTTTTAAATGAGATTAAGTTTGAAGATATAAAGAAGAGGTTTAAGGAGCATTTTAAAGAAGACATGAGTGTAATTTCTATAATTTGGCCTTCTTAGAAAATTAAAATTGAGTTGAAGGCGGTGCTAATATGGATCCAGTTGCATTTTCGGTGTTTGGATTTGAAATAAGATGGTATGGGTTATTAATAGCAATTGCAGTATTAATAGGTACTTTATTGGCAACAAAAGAAGCAAAGAGAAAGGGAATAAAAGAAGAGGCGTTTTTAGATTTGTTAATATTTGCAGTTCCAGTAGCCATTATTTTCGCAAGATTATATTATGTAATATTTACCTGGGATTATTATAGTCAAAATCCAGGGCAGATACTAAATATTAGAGGTGGTGGACTTGCAATTCATGGAGTAATAATTGGTGGAGTCTTAGTTGGAGTTATATTTTCTAAGGTTAGAAAAATCAACTTCTGGTCACTTGCAGATGTTGCTGCTCCGGGCTTAATCCTTGGGCAAGCAATAGGAAGATGGGGGAATTTTGCGAATTCAGAGGCTCATGGGGGGCCGACAGACCTACCATGGGGGATAATTGTAGATGGGGTAAAGGTTCACCCAACTTTTTTATATGAATCTATATGGAACTTTTTAGTTTTTGGATTCTTACTTTGGTATAGAAGAAAGTTTGCAAATCGAGAAGGAGAAGTATTTTTATTGTATATAATCCTATATTCTCTAGCTAGGCTCTTTATCGAAGGATTAAGAACTGACAGTCTTATGCTTGGACAAATACGAATAGCACAGTTAATAAGTATTGTTGCCATAGTAATAGGTGGAGTGATTCTATATTATAAGAAGAAAAACCCAGAAAGAATAAATTAAAAATCCGGTAACCGGATTTTTTTTTGCCCATTTTTAGAGACTTGTTTTATTATTCTGGGTGAAATACAGGACAAAGTACCTGTCCCCTTGTCTTGTTCCCTTGTCTTGTCTGGGACTAAAGTCACAAATCTTACTTTAACCCATTAATATATAGTAATTTCCCTAAAAATGGTTTAAAATATTAGTTAAGTGGTGCGAAGTGGAGGAAAGTGGTAATTAAACTTTAAAAGGTGGAGAAAAGGTATGTTTATTGGCGAATATCAACATACTACTGATGAAAAAGGGAGACTTATTATTCCCTCAAAGTTCAGGGAAACTTTAGGTGGAGAATTTGTTATGACTAAAGGTCTTGATAATTGTCTATTTGTGTATCCAAAACTTGAATGGGAAGTATTAGAAACCAAGCTAAAGAGTTTACCATTGACAAATAAAGATGCTAGAGCATTTGTTAGATTCTTTTTCTCCGGAGCATCAGAATGTGCCCTTGATAAGCAAGGGAGAGTTTTAATCCCTGGAAATTTAAGAGACCACTCAAAAATAGAAAAAGACACAGTAATAATAGGAGTTTCAACAAGATTAGAAATTTGGAGTAAGGCAGAATGGGATAGCTACAATGACGATGATAGCTTAAGTTATGATTCTATAGCTGAGAAGATGGCTGAACTAGGTATTTAAACAAGGAGTGCTATTATGGAATTCCACCATGTTTCCGTTATGTTAGACGAAGCAATAGAAGCTTTAAATATCAAAGAAGACGGCATTTATGTAGACGGAACTCTTGGAGCAGCTGGACATTCATTAGAAATTGTAAAAAAACTAGACACAGGTAGACTAATTGGCATAGATCAAGATGAAAGTGCACTTTTAAAGTCTGAAAAAGTATTAGAAAACTACCTCGACAAGGTAAGTTTGGTTAAAAGCAATTACTCAAATTTAAAAGATGTATTAGATAATTTAAAGATAGAAAAAGTTGATGGGATATTGCTTGACTTAGGTGTTTCATCTCACCAGCTAGATGAAGGAGAAAGGGGTTTTTCTTATAACAAAAACGCACCCTTGGATATGAGAATGGATCAAGACTCAAACTTGAGTGCCTGGGAAGTTGTAAATCATTATTCAAAAGAGGACCTTACGAGAATATTACTAGAATATGGTGAAGAAAATTGGGCTAAGCGAATAGCTGAGTTTATAGTGATAGAAAGAGAAAAAAAGCCAATTGACACAACATTGGAATTGGTAACAGTTATTAAAAAAGCCATTCCAAAAAAAGTAAGGAGAGAAGGACACCACCCAGGAAAAAAAACATTTCAAGCAATTAGAATAGAAGTAAATAAGGAGCTGGATCTACTAAGAGATTCAATAGATGAGATGGTAAGTGTTCTAAAACCAGGTGGCAGATTAGTAATAATAACATTTCATTCACTTGAGGATAGGATAGTTAAAGAAAAATTTAAATGGCTTTATAAAGATTGCACTTGTCCACCTGAGTTTCCACAATGTATATGCAATAAAAAGAGAGAAATAGAAATAATAACTAGGAAACCAATAATACCAGGAGAAAAAGAAATTGAACAGAATCCAAGGAGTAGATCAGCAAAACTAAGAATTGCTCAAAAGATATAGTCTAATTAGCGAAACTTTTATTGTAAGGGGGCTAAAATCATGACAGCAGCTAGAGCTTTCTATAATGATTACCCAGAATACATAGAAAAAAATACAAATAAAAAGAAAGTACAAAAAAGACATGTTTACGCCATAAATAAGAGGATGTATGTTTTTATTGCAATTATAATTTTATTTACCTCTTTGTTTATACTAAGTGGATATGCTAAAATAACCTCTATGAGAGTAGAAATAACAAAACTAGAAAATAGCGCCTCTGACTTGACCAAGCTTAAAAAGGATTTAGCAGGTAATTTGGAAGGACTTAAAAATACAACAGTTATAAGTGAACAAGCTAGGAATAATTTAGGAATGATATATCCTGAGGATGGGCAAGTGGAATATGTTTCAATAAATGAAAAAGTTCAAACAGACACATATAAATTAACACTTAATGATAAAGTGAAATCTGTTTTAGGTATATTTTCCAGCCTATTTTAGGAGGGGTTATTATTGAATAAAACAAGCAATTCAAGCAAAAACCGATTAAAGTTTGCTCTGGTTATAGTGACTTTAATCGTGTTTTTTTTATCCTATAGACTTGTTAAAGTACAAGTTATAAATGGTGAAGAGTATAAAAAGGGAGCACTCCTTCAGTGGACAAAAAATATCGATATAAAATCTGAAAGAGGTGTAATTTACGATAGAAATGGAAGAAAATTGGTTGTAAATATAACATCTTTTACCCTTTGGGCTACACCATCTGATATAAAAAACAAAGAGGAAACAGCTACGATATTATCAGCAATAATAGAAATAAACTCAGAGAATCTGTTGGAAATGCTATCAAGGGATAGCAATGTTGTAAAAATAAAACAATATATTACAAGAGAACAAGCAGAAGAAATTCGAAAGCTAGGTATAAGAGGCATTTCTATAGTGGATGATAATAAGAGATTTTATCCTTTTGATAATTTTGCAGCCTATATACTAGGCTTTACTGATATAGATAATAATGGTCAGTATGGTGTAGAAAGAGTTTATGAAAAATACCTTACAGGTCTACCAGGGATTTGGATTAAAGCGACAGATAGAGATAGTAGACAACTGCCATTTGATGGAGAAAAAATATATGAAGTAAAGCATGGAAACGCATTAAAATTAACTATTGATGAAACCATACAACATTTTGCTGAGCAGGCTTCAATGGATGCTCTAATCAACAACAAAGCAAAGAGTGTTTCAATAATAGTTATGAATCCAAAGACCGGAGAAATTCTGGCATTGGTCAATAAGCCTGACTATAATCCAAATGATCCTAGGACTAATCTCGATGAAAAAATAAACGACGAATGGAAACAATTAGACCAACAGACTCTAGAGGAAAAATGGTTTGAAATGTGGAGAAATTATGCAATAAACGATATATATGAGCCAGGATCAACCTTTAAAATCGTAACAGCTGCTGCAAGTCTAGAAGAAGCATCTGCCAATTTAAATACCCACTATTTCTGCAATGGTTTTGTTAGAGATATTAAAGGACATGTTCTTAGATGTGCAAGTTGGTATAAACCCCATGGAGATCAAGACTTCTCAGAAGCCTTTAGCAATTCATGTAATCCGGCATTTGTAGCTATGGCAAGAGGACTTGGTCGTACAAAAATGTATGAGTATATTAAAGCCTTCGGTTTTGGAGAAGTAACGGGCATAGATTTGCCGGGAGAACAAAAAGGGATTATTCCATTTAGTGCAGATTCTATAAAAGAAATTAATTTAGCTACCCTATCATATGGACATAATATTGCTGTAACCCCAATTCAAATGATAAATGCAATTTCAGTGATTGCTAATGGGGGAAAGCTAATGACACCCTATGTAGTAGATAGCATTATAGATGATGATGAAAATATAATAAAGAAATTTGAACCGATTAAAAAAAGACAAGTTATTAGTGAGAAAACTTCAAATGAAATTATGAAATTGTTAGAAAAAACTGTAAGAGAAGGGACAGGAAGAAGAGCATATGTTCCAGGATATAGAGTAGGTGGTAAAACAGGAACTGCCCAAAAAATTATAAATGGAGCTTATGTAGATCAAAAGTATATATCATCATTTGGCGGAGTTGCACCGGTTGATGACCCTAAGATTGCAATACTTGTAATTGTGGATGAACCCACAGGAATATATTATGGTGGAACAGTTGCTGGTCCCTACGCAAGATTTGTGATAGAAAATACCCTTCAATATTTGGAAGTGCCAAGGATCTATACAGACGAGGAATCTGAACTTATAGAGGAATCATTAGTCGTACCAAATGTTATAGGATTAAAGATTAGTCAAGCAGGACAAATTTTATCTGAAGCAGGTTTTAAGTATACGACAGAATACGATATTTTCACACAAGATACCCTTGTAATCGATCAGTTCCCAAAAGAAGAAGAAATTGTAGAAAAAGGGAGTATAATAGATCTTTATTTGGAGTCTGGCTTTAAAACACCTATTTTATCAGAAGAAAATATTGAATGAATTTACAAAGACAACTAATTAGTTGTCTTTATTCAAAACTTTTTAAAACACTGGTAAATAAATCTTTTTTTTACTATAATAGGTATGATATAGAAGTTGGAAGGAGATCTTTTATGAGTTTTGAATTAAAAACTTTAATAACTATGTTTCTAGCATTCTTATTAAGTTCAACTACTGGTCCAAGGATAATCCCACTATTAAAAAGATTAAAAATTGGTCAAAGTATTAGGGAAGATGGACCACAATCACATTTATATAAAACAGGTACCCCCACAATGGGTGGTATAATTTTCATATTTTCATCTCTCGTTATATTTATAATAATGGGCAATAAAACCTTTAATTCAATAGTTATATTACTATCAATGTTGGGATTTGGAGCTATTGGTTATCTTGATGATTATATAAAGGTTGTCAAAAAAAGAAATCTAGGGCTAAGAGCTTATCAAAAGATAATTGCACAAATTATAGTAGCTTTATTCCTTATCATATATTTTCAAAATACTATTGAAAGCACAGGAATAGCCTACATACCTTTTATTGGAGAAAAAGACCTAAATATTGGACTATGGATGCTGCCATTTTTACTTGTAGTAGTGCTTGGGACAGTTAATGCTGTTAATTTAACAGACGGACTGGATGGTCTTGCCACAGGGATTTCAATAATAGTATTTATAGCTTTTTCATTTATAAGCTATAAAACCGCACAGTTTGATATAAGCCTTGTTTCAATTATTATAGCAGGTTCACTTATAGGATTTTTAATATTTAATTACAATCCTGCTAAAGTATTTATGGGAGATACAGGTTCTCTAGCCTTAGGTGGGGCATTATCTGCAGTTGCTATTTTAACCAGAACATACTTATTTATACCTATAATCGGCGGGATTTTTTTTGCAGAAGCTCTTTCAGTAATAATACAAGTATTGTATTTTAAGGCGACAGGTAAGAGGTTTTTTAAAATGGCACCCTTACATCACCATTTTGAACAAATTGGTTGGAAAGAAATAAATATTGTATGGTCTTTTTGGGCAATAACGTTTTTACTGGCATTTATTGGAGTTAAGAGTATTCTATAATATAGAATAATTTACAACAAAGGCATTAAAGATGCCATTTTATTTTAGAGATGAGTGGTTTATATGGAAATAAAAAATAAAAAAATTTTAGTAATGGGACTTGGAGTAACAGGAGTTTCTTCCTTAAATATTCTAAAAAAACAAACGACTAATATCTTCGTTTATGATGATAAGCCAATAAACATTATAAAACAGAAATTAACTAGCAAGAGCTTAGATGCTAAAATTATTGATATTGACAATCTAAAAGAACTTAAGGACATGGATCTAATAGTAAAAAGCCCAGGTATAAAACAAGATCATTTTATTTTACAAAAGGCAGAAGAGTTAAATATACCTATAATTTCTGATGTAGAACTGGGATATCTTCTTACAAACACCGAAAATATAGTTGGAATTACAGGGACAAATGGTAAAACTACAGCAACTATCCTAGCTGGAAAAATATTCAAGGCTTGGGGTAAAAAAACTTTTGTGACGGGGAATGTTGGTGTAGGAATATTAGATAAGATTGAAGAGGTTAAAGAAAAAGATATTTTGCTTATAGAATTAAGTAGCTTCCAACTTTATCATACATACTTTTTTAGACCCAAAGCAGCATTGATATTAAATATCACTCCCGATCATCTAGATTGGCATAATACCATGGAAAACTATATTAATGCCAAATTAAAGATTTCTAAAAATCAGACACCAGATGACTATCTAGTCTTAAATTACGATGATCCTATTTTAAAGAAATTAGAAGGAACAGTCCTGGCTAAAATTGTATGGTTTAGTATTAAAAAAGAATTACAAGAAGGAATATTTATAAGAAACAATCAGATAGTATATAAAAGTGAGGGTTTAGAGGAAACCATTATTCACCTAGAGGATATAAAGTTATTGGGTTCACATAATTTAGAAAACATATGTGGAGTTATTGGCTTGGCAAAAGCTTTTAGGATAAATACAAAGATTATTGCTGAAGAGATTAAAAACTTTAAAGGTGTTGCTCATAGACTAGAATTTATTGGTGAATATAAAGGGGTTAAGTACTATAATGACTCAAAAGCTACAAATGTGGATTCAACAATAAAAGCTATAGAAGCCCTCCATGGTCCCCTTGTATTAATTGCAGGTGGATATGATAGGGGAGCTACTTATGATAAGCTTATAGATTGTTTTAAAAATAAAGGTGAAGATTTAATACTTATTGGACAAACAAAAAAGCTTCTTAAAAAAACGGCATTAAATAAAGGTATTAAAAATATTTATATTTTTGATAATATGGAAGATGCTGTCCTTAAGGCTATAGAAATTAGCAAAGCAGGTTGGAGTATTTTACTTTCTCCAGCTTGTGCAAGTTGGGATATGTATGATAACTTTGAAAAAAGAGGAGATCATTTCAAAGAATTGTTTATAGAGTTAACGGGAGTGATCCAGAAATGAAAAAAAGAGCGGTAAAAAAACCCGTAGATTTCTTGTTGTTAATAGCTGTAATCTCATTAGTTTTCTTAGGGATTATTATGGTCTATAGCTCTAGTGGACCAGATGGTATTGTAAGATACAATGACTCAATGCGATATGCAAAAAGGCATATGGTTTGGGCATTTATTGGATTATCGATGATGATAATTATTAGTAATATTGATTATAAAATATGGAAAATCCATGCAAATAAAATATTTATCTTATCTATATTTTTAGCACTTTTACTTTTTACACCACTAGGAATCGAAATAAAAGGTGCGACAAGGTGGCTTGATGTTGGTTTTACAACTTATATGCCATCTGATGGGATTAAGTTGGGGAGTATCCTATTTTTTGCTTTGTTTTTAGATAATAAGAATGAAAGAGTAAGGCAGTATATACAAGGAGCTCTTCCTGCCATCTTAATAATTATATTTGTTGCAGGATTAATATACTCGCAGAAAGACTTAAGCACTGCAGCAACAATAGCTGGGACTTTATTTTCTATGTTTTTTATAGCGGGAATGCACCTTCCTATAATTGTTGTAATTGGGCTAGGAACAGCAGCTTTTTTAAAACTTGCACTTTACTCTGAGGGGAATAATTATAGATTAAGAAGGGTTATGGCTTTTAAAGATCCATTTGCAGATAAACTGGATACTGGATATCAAATTGTCCAATCACTTTATGCATTAGGTTCAGGTGGGATTTTTGGAGTTGGTCTAGGCCAAAGCAGACAAAAGTTTTTTTATATTCCAGAACCATACAATGACTTTATTTTTGCAATTCTGGGCGAGGAACTTGGACTTGTGGGCACATTATTTGTTTTAGCATTATATACACTTGTAATATACAGGGGATTTATAATTGCATACAATGCAAGAGATGCATTTGGAACTTATTTGGCTACTGGGATAAGCTCACTACTTGCTATACAAACTTTTATAAATATAGGAGTTGTAACATCAAGCATACCAGTAACAGGAATTACACTGCCACTTATAAGTTATGGTGGAACATCACTTGTGATTTACTTAATTGGACTTGGAATTTTAATGAATATTTCTAGGCACACAACAAAGGCTAAGGAGAAAAAAATATGAGAGTAATTATTAGCGGTGGAGGGACAGGAGGACATATTTATCCTGCTTTAGCAATTGCAGAAGAAATAAAAGAGCGATACGAGGAATGTGAGCTACTTTATATTGGTACTAACAATAGCCTAGAGCAGGAACTTGCAAAGAATGCTGGAATAAAATTTGAATCACTTCGTGTAAAAGGCATACCTAGAAAATTAAATAAAAAATCTTTTATAGCACTGAAAGAATTACTAATAGGTTTAAAAGAAGCTAAAAAGATTTTAAAAGATTTTAAACCAAATCTTGTGATTGGCACAGGTGGGTATGTATCTGCACCTATAGTATTTATGGCATCAAGAAAACACATCCCATCAGTTATACATGAACAAAATGCATATCCAGGTCTTGCCAATAGATTGTTATCCAGATTTACTGATAAAGTTTTTATTACATTTGAAGAATCAAGAAATTTCTTTAAAAACAAAGAAAAGACACTTCTTACAGGAAACCCTGTGAGGAATTCACTATTACAAATAGATAAAGAGTCTGCTATAGAAAGATTAGGATTAAATAAAGATAAACCCCTTATAGTATCTTTTGGTGGAAGCGGAGGACAAAAGAGTTTAAACAGAGAAATCATAGCTTTAATAAAACATATTGAAAAATTTAAGGATTTTCAATTAATCCATGTTACAGGCAAAATCTACTACGACGATTTTTTAGAAATACTTAAAAAAGAAAAGATTGTTTTAGACGACAATTTAACAATTGTACCATATTATTATAAGATGCCATATGCAATAAATGCAGCAGAGCTTATAATAACAAGTGGTGGGGCAATTGCCCTAGCAGAAATATCTGCAGTTGGCAAGGCGAGCATACTAATTCCAAAAGCATATACTGCAGAAAACCATCAGGAATACAATGCTAAGGCATTTCAAAATGCAGGAGCAGGTATTATGATATTAGAGGAAGAATTAAAAGATGAAAAATTAATCCATACAGTATTAGATTTATTTGATAATAAAGAACAATTAGAAAATATGGCAACAAAGAGTAAAAATATCGGGAATTCTTTTGCTGTAAAAAAAATAGTTGATGAGATTGAAATGTATTTAAAATAGAATTATAGGTGAAGTGATGGTAAGAGAAACCAGAGTTCAAAGAAAACAAAGAAGGAGAAGGTTGTTAATAAAAATTTTACTATTCCTAGCTTTAATCGCTAGTATAATAGTATGGTCATTAAATGCTAGTTTTTTTGGCATAAAAACTATTAATGTAGAGGGAACTAAAACACTAGATGAGGCAGATATAATTATAAATTCTGGGATAGAATTCGGTGAAAATATAATTAAACTTTCAAAAAAGAAAATTAAAGAAAAAATTGAACAAAATCCCTATGTTAAAAAATCAAAAATCTCAAAAAAGCTGCCAGCAAAAATTAAAATCGAAATCTATGAAAGAAAACCATATATGCAGATAGAATACAAGTACAGTTTTGGAATTTTGGATAATGAGGGTATTCTACTGGAATACAGCCAAGATAAGCTTAAGGATATTACAGTTTTAGAAGGCTTCCAGTGGACTTATATAAATCCAGGAGAAAGCGTATTTACAGAGGAAAACCAAGAAATACCAGCAGAATTTTTCAATGATGAGGAATTAGACTTTATTGTTTCCAAATTAAAAGATATAGTATATGATAGAGAAGATAATATAAAGATTAATTTATATGATGGTATTGTAGTTGAATTTGGACCCTTAATTAATGTAAAATATAAATTGAAAATGCTTGAAGAAATAATAAGGGATTTAGAAGTTAAAAATATAAAGGCTAGTAAAATAATAATGAATAAAGGAGAATATCCAATCGTTGTACGAGATGAGAAATGAGGCTGATTAAATGAAAAAAAAGGGAGAAATATTGGCATTAATTTTTGTTTCTCTTATACTAGGTTTAATACTATCTATTCAGTTTAAAACAGTTAATCTATCTGTTGGTGAAGGTGTTTTACCTACTCAAAGGGCCCAACAACTAGCAACTAAACTAAAGAAAGCTCAATCTGAAAAAGAGTCACAGCTAAGATTGATTAAAGAACTTGAAGACAAAATACTACTATACGAAAAAGGTGGAGTAGAGAATGACATATATGCTGAAAATTTATATAAGGATGCAATGAAATATAGGATGTTAGCAGGATATACTGATTTAAAAGGAACTGGAATTATATTAGAGATAAATGATCCACCAGTTGATATACAGTTTGGAGAAAGTTTTTCTATAGTAGATGAACTTGATTTAATATTGCAGTTAATAAGCGTGCTTAATGCAGCAGATGCAGAAGCGATAAGTATTAATGACCAAAGATATACAGCTTTTACTGAAATAGTTAGGGCTGGAAATCATATAGAAGTAAATGGAGCATCAACTTCATCGCCAATAATTATTAAGGCGATAGGAAATGCAAGTACTCTTGAATCAGCGCTCAGCTTAAAATGGGGAATAGTATGGCAGCTAAGGAATTATAACTATATTGTACATCTAACACAAGATAAAGAGGTAGAAATACCAAGATATAGAAGAGTAAAAGACTTTATATATGCTACTCCTGTTGAAGAAATAGTCAATTGAGGAGGAGTTTTATGAAAAAGTGGAACCCAAAATTGATAATTGCAATTGCCAGTGTAATAATTGGATTAATTGTTGCTAATCAAATGAAATTAAATTTAGAATTGATAACACCAGTTACAGTTAAGTCAATTATTTCTGCAAAAAATGAATTAAGCTTGGCTAAAATAGAGTTAGCAGAGTTGAAAAATCTAGTAGAACAAAAATCAGAAGAATTAGATGCACTAAAAAATATAGTAACTGGCGAGGAAAATATAATAGATATACTTAAATTAGACCTTGAATCAAATAAAACAAAGGCAGGATACACAAAACTTGAAGGTCCTGGGATTGAAATAATAATGTTTGATAATTTATTACTTGACAATAATTTAATAAGCTATAATGATGATATAATACATGATGTAGATATATTAAATATAATTAACGACCTTAAAGTAGCAGGAGCTGAAGCCATTAGTATTAACGAAGAGAGATTAACTTCAAATTCAGAGATTAAGTGTGGTGGTCCAGTAATAAAGGTAAATGATAGAAGCTTGGGAACTCCTTTTACAATAAAAGCCATAGGTGATCCAAAGTTATTAATGGCTGCTATTAACGCACCGGGAACTTACGCAGACACATTAAAAACTATTTATGGGATTGGTTTAGAGCCATATATAGTTGACAAACTAGTAATACCACCATACAAAGGTATTTTTACATTTAATTTTGCAAAATCAATGGAAGAGGGTGAATAAATGGTTTATGCTTTAGTTGGAATTTTAATTGGAGCAATTATCGGATTTTTGTTACCATTTACTTATAATACAGCCTACACCCTATATATATCAGTCGCTATATTAGCATCACTTGACTCTGTATTTGGGGGCATAAGAGCTAATTTAGAAAATACATTTAATACAAAAGTTTTTATTTCCGGATTTTTCGGAAATGCAATCCTGGCAGCATTTTTAGCATATATAGGAGATAGGTTAGGATTCCCATTATATTATGCTGCTATATTCACCTTTGGAAGTAGACTTTTTGATAATTTTGCTAAAATAAGAAGACTATGGCTGTTTAAAGAAAAGCCAATTAAAACAAAAGAGTAGGACTAATGAGAAGGAGGAATGAGAATGTTTGATTTTGATATTGATGTAGAACAATTTGCGAGGATCAAAGTTTTTGGAGTTGGTGGAGGCGGAAACAACGCAGTAAACCGTATGATAGATTCTGGAGTAAGGGGAATTGAATTTATAGCATTAAATACTGATAAACAAGCTCTATTTTCATCAAGAGCAGAACAAAAATTACAACTAGGAGAAAAAATTACAAAAGGCTTAGGAGCTGGTGCAAATCCTGAAATAGGAACAAGGGCTGCAGAAGAAAACAGGGCTGAAATATTAGAAGCTCTAAAGGGAGCAGATATGGTATTTATTACTGCAGGTATGGGGGGAGGAACTGGCACAGGTGCTGCGCCTATTGTAGCAGAGATAGCTAGAGAACTAGGAATCCTCACAGTTGGAGTGGTAACAAAACCATTTACATTTGAAGGAAAGCAAAGATTGGGAGTAGCTGAAAAGGGTATTGAAGAACTCAAATCACAAGTAGATACACTTGTTACAATTCCTAATGATAGATTGTTAGAAATTGCTGATAAAAAGACTACTATGGGAGATGCCTTCTTGATGGCTGATGAAGTTTTAAAGCAAGGTATCCAAGGTATATCTGATCTTATATCTGTACCAAATCTAATAAACCTTGACTTTGCAGATGTTCAAACTATTATGTTTGACAAGGGCATAGCACATATGGGTATAGGTAGAGCATCTGGAGATAATAGGGCAAGTGAAGCAGCTAAACAAGCCATTACTTCACCTTTACTTGAAACTTCAATAGAAGGTGCAAAGTCTGTACTTTTAAATATTACAGGAGGTAGTGATTTAGGAATTTTTGAAGTAAATGAAGCAGCAGATATAATAAGACAATCAGTTGACCCTGATGCAAATATAATATTTGGGGCAGGCATTGATGAATCAATGAGTGATGAAATAAAAATAACTGTTATTGCAACAGGTTTTGAAGATATGCCTCTTAAAAACAAATCAACAATAGTCCACAAACCAGGAATCTTTGGCACAAGGAAAGACTCTGAAGATGGTAAAGAAGTTAAGATAAGCGATATTTCAACAGAAGATTTAGATATACCAATATTCTTAAGAAGAAGAGAAAAAAAATAGACAAAATATAAAGCGTATCTAAGACTAGATGCGTTTTATTTATAAAAAGGAAGGGATTTTATGAGATGTCCATATTGCGAGTATCCAGAATCTAAAGTAGTAGATTCTAGACCCACAGATGAGGGGCAAGCAATTAGGAGAAGAAGGGAGTGCATAAGTTGTGCTAAGAGATTTACAACTTATGAAAAAATAGAAGAAATTCCTACTATAATAGTTAAAAAAGATGGTAATAGAGAAGTTTATGACAGAAACAAACTAATAAATGGCATAATAAAGTCTTGTGAAAAAAGACCAGTTTCAATGACGACCATAGAAGATATGGTTGATGGTATTGAAAAGACAATATTTAACTCTATGAAAAATGAAATTACCTCCATCGAAATAGGAGAGTTAGTAATGGAAAAGTTAAAGGCTGTCGATGAAGTTGCATATGTTAGGTTTGCATCTGTATATAGGCAATTTAAAGATGTAAATTCTTTTATGCAAGAGTTAAAAAAGTTACTAGCTGAAGAATAGTAAGGGGTTTGCTATGAATAAAAATAAATTGGACCAGTTATTACTGCAAAATATTTTGCAGTATGCTTCTATTGGAATTCATGCTATAGATAGAGACAGAAAAACAATAATCTATAACAACACAATGGCAGAGTTAGAAGGGTTAGAGATACATCAAGTATTAGATAAGGATATGTTAGATATCTTTCCTAGTCTAAATGAGACCACTTCTACACTTATCAGTGTGCTTAATACTGGAGAGCCCATAATAAACAGCACACAAACCTACTTTAATTATAGAGGACATTCCATAACGACTATAAGCACAACCATTCCCCTATATGAGGGTAAAGACATAATTGGTGCATTGGAAATAGCCCAAGATGTAACAAATATAAGGAAACTTTCAGATCAGTTACTTGAACTACAACAAGAATTAAAAGTAACAAAAAGGGAAAGTAGAATAAAACCAAAGATTAAAAAGTATAGATTTAATGATATTATTGGAAATAACAAACAGCTTGTTATGGCAAAAGAAATTGGAATGAAGGCCAGCGAAACTCCATCAAGCGTATTAATATATGGTGAGACAGGTACGGGTAAGGAAATGTTTGCTCAGTCAATCCACAATCATGGAATAAGAAAAGACAACACCTTTATTGCTCAGAATTGTGCAGCAATACCCGATTCGCTTCTTGAAGGAATTCTTTTTGGGACTGAAAAGGGCGGTTTTACAGGTGCCATTGAAAGAGAAGGGATCTTTGAACAAGCTAATGGGGGGACGCTTCTTTTAGATGAGATTAATTCAATGAGTTTGCCACTTCAAGCAAAGCTATTGAGAGTTTTACAAGAAGGTTATATAAGAAGGATAGGTGGTATAAAAGACATAGCCATAGACGTTAGGATTATAGCAACAACAAATCAAGACCCACAAGAAGCAATTGAAAAAGGAACAATTAGAAGAGATCTTTACTATAGATTAAGTGTTATTAATATTTATATACCACCCCTTAGAGAAAGAACGGATGATTTAGAAGTTTTATCAGATTTTTTTATAAATAAATACAATATCGCATTAAATAAAAACATTCAAAAACTATCTGAACAAGTAAAGGATGATTTTTCTAAATATGACTGGCCAGGTAATATTAGAGAACTTGAAAATTTTATTGAAGGTGCAATGAATATGATATCCTCAAGGGATAAAATATTAAATAGAGAAAATTTTATTTCATCAAACTTTATTCCAAGACAGTCAAAGCTAAAGATAAATTTACTCAATAAACTATCTGAGAACACACTACCCCTGTTATTAGAAGAGATAGAAGCCAATTTAATTAAAGAAATTTTACAAAAATATAATAACAATGTAACAAATACCGCCAAACACCTAGGAGTAAAACGTCAAACCTTGCAACATAAATTAAAGAAATACGATCTAGTGCAATAATATTTGCTATAAACGCAAATATTATTGCACTTTTTTATTTTATTACAATAATAGATGTAAATAATATATGCAAACATCCCTAAAAATGGGTTTTAGACCTATTTTTGGACTTGGCACAATATTTGCATAATATAATAGTATAGGATTGAGAGTATTTAAAAAATAATCGGAGGTGCTTTATGAGAAAAGAAAATGTAAAAGTTCTTATGTGGGGAATAGGTGAAATGGGCAAAGGCATGGTAGAAATGCTATTAGACAAAAAAGGAGTAGAAATAGTTGGTGTAGTGGGTAGAACTTATAGACTTGGCAAAAGTATGTATGACTACTTAGATGTAGAAAGAGGAGACAGAGAAGATATTATTATTAAAGAGTATGATGAATTAATAAAAGAAAAGGCAGCAGATGTCGTTATAATTTCTACTGATTCTTTTACAAAAGATAATTTTGATAAAATTAAACTTTGTTTAGAAAACAAAATGAATGTAATTTCTACTGCAGAAGAAATGTCATATCCATATGCACAAGAACCAGAACTTGCTAAGGAAATGGATAGAATTGCAAAAGAAAACGGAGTTACTGTACTAGGAACTGGCATTAATCCAGGGCTTATAATGGATTTACTAGTAGTTACATTAACCGGTGCATGTATTGATGTAGAAAGTATCAAAGCAGAAAGAGTTAATAACTTATCACCCTTTGGACCAGCTGTTATGAATGGTCAAGGTGTTGGGATTACAGTAGATGAATTTAATAAAAGAGTAAAAGAAAATACTTTAGCAGGTCACGTTGGATTTCCAGAGTCTATTACAATGGTAGCAGATGCTTTGGGTTGGAAATTAAGTGAAGAAGTTGAATTAAGCAGAGAACCAATAGTATCAAGTGTATATAGAAAAGCTCCTAACGCAGAAGTCCAAGCAGGAGATGTTGCAGGTTGCAATATGAAGGGATATGGGAAAGTAGATGGTCAACTAAAAATTGAAATGGTTCATCCACAGCAAGTTGAACCCCAACTTGAGGGTGGGACAACTGGAGATTATATTACTATAAAAGGAACGCCAAATATCAATATGTCAATTACTCCAGAAGTTCCAGGTGGAATCGGCACCATTGCTATGTGCGTTAATATGATACCACAAGTAATTAACTCTAGGCCTGGTTTAAAAACAATGATTGATTTACCAGTTCCAAGAGCTATTATGGGAGATATGAGAGATTTAATAGAAGAATATTAAAAACTTGTAATAATTATATTACAGTATATATATATAAGAACAATGAGTAGATTTATCTGCTCATTGTTCTATAAAAGATATAAGGGGGAGTAAAAATGACTGCTAAAAAAGGTGATTGGGTTAGAATTCACAAGATAGTTTTAGAGGTAGGACAAAGAGCTACAAATATTCCAGAAGATACTCAAAATGTACCTCTTGAAATGTGGGATAAGGGATTTCTAATCAATGAGAATGCCAATATAGGTGATAATGTAGAGGTTGAAACTTATATTGGACGAAAAGTAGAAGGAAAACTCATTGAAGTAAATCCATATTGGGATCATGACTATGGAAAAGCTGTTCCAGAATTGCTTTATATTGGAAGGCAAGCAAGAGAACTTTTAGAGGAAGGTGAAAAACATGACTAAAGATAATAGCTTTGATGCTGTAATGGCTAGAAGAACAGAGATTATGAAAGAATCTATTGGCATAGACTATGATTTATTTGAATCAGGTACAATTGCTTTTGATTTTGAAAGAATGATGAAAGAAACAGGTTATACACTACAAGAAATTGAAGAAATTCAAAAACAAACTACTGTTGGAAATACTCCACTGTACGAATTAAGAAATATAACAGCATTAGCAAGAAAATTCGCACCTAAAGGCAAAGGTGCTAGAATATTTATAAAAGACGAAGCAAGTAATCCATCAGGCAGTTTTAAAGCTCGTAGAGCAGCTACTGCAGTATATCATGCTAAAAAACTTGGATACAAGGGAGTTATAGCAGCAACTTCAGGTAACTACGGGGCAGCTGTTGCTTCACAAGCTGCAATGTTGGGAATGAAATGTATTATAGTACAAGAATGTTATGACTCACAAGGGAAAGGTCAACCAGAGATAATTGAGAAAGCTAGAAAATGTGAAGCATATGGCGCAGAGGTAGTTCAACTTTCTGTAGGGCCTGAGTTATTCTACTCATTTTTACTTCTTTTAGAAGAAACTGGATATTTTAATGCTTCCTTGTATACTCCATATGGAATTGCTGGAGTTGAGACTCTTGGTTATGAATTATCTATGGAATTTAGAGCAAAAGAAGGAAGAGACCCAGATGTGTGCGTAGTAACAAATGCAGGTGGAGGAAACCTAACTGGCACAGCTAGGGGCTTTATAAAAGCTGGCGCAAACACTCAAATTGTAGCAGCAAGTGTAAGTTTAGATGGACTTCATATGGCAAGTGATACACAGTTTAATAAAAAATCATTTACAACAGGCCACACTGGATTTGGAATACCATTTGCTACTTGGCCAGACCGTTCTGATGTACCTAGATCAGCAGCAAGACCACTAAGATATCTAGATAGGTATGTAACAGTTAATCAAGGTTCTGTATTCTATATGACAGAACTACTTGCTCAACTAGAAGGCTTAGAAAGAGGACCCGCTGGAAATACTGCATTAGCTGCAGCATTTAAAGTAGCTCAAGAATTAGACCAAGATAAAATCTTAGTTGTTCAAGAGACAGAATACACCGGAGCTGGAAAACATATTATGCCACAACTTACATTTGCAAAAGAAAATGGCATAAAAGTTCTTATAGGAAATCCTGCAGAAGAAGTACCAGGAGAAACTATAATACTTCCAAAGGACCCTAGCTACCTATGTATAAAGGACCTTGATATTGAGCATACTAAAAAATCTTATATAAGAAATTGCATAACTAATAGTGATGTTGATACAGTAAATAGAGGAGACTTAGACTTCCTTATGGTTGATACTAAATCAGATGAAGGATTTGTTCTTAGAGCATTAGAAGAATTGGGTATAAAAGTAGAAAAGGAGGCTTAAGAGCATGAAAAGAGCTGACGATTTTAAAGAAAGGCGAGCGCATCTTGCAGATCTTTCAGAGGCAGAATTAGAAGATAGATTTTGGTCCCTGGCAGAAGAACTTATTGAGCCAATTATTGACTTAAGCTATAAAAATACATCTCCTTCAATAGAAAGAAGTGTATTATTAAGAATGGGCTTTTCAAGTATTGAAGCCAAAAGTATAGTTGATAATTCTATAGATAGAGGTTTAATAGGAAAGGGAGCAGGTCATATAGTATATAAACTAGCTGAAAAAAAAGGAATACCAATTAGGGAAGCCGGACTATTGCTAGTAGAAGGAAAAGCATGGGATGAAGTTAAACCCTTGTTTCAAGGAGGTGCAAAGTAGTGGAATTAAAACACAATGAAAAGTTGGATATAAAGGAAATTTTAAAAGACCTTGAACATTATAGGCCAAAGAGAAGAGGTTGGCATTGGAGAGATGGAGTTGGCGAAAAAAGACAAATAGGTAAATTCGAGTATTATGACTCTTCAGAGAATTTACTGCAATCACAACCACTTCCAGCTGCCAAATACTTTGACAATATTGATCCACAACCACAACCAGTTATAACAACTGAGATTGCATCTGGTAGATTTGAAGATGACATTAGAAGAATGAGAATGGCTGCATGGCACGGAGCTGACCATTTAATGGTAATTAGGACTGCTGGCCAATCTCACTTTGAATCTTTATTAGAAGGTACTCCTCAAGGAGTAGGTGGTATTCCTATTACTAGAAAGCAAGTAAGGGCACAAAGAAAAGCTCTTGATGCAATAGAAGAAGAAGTAGGAAGACCAATTAATTATCACTCATATGTATCAGGAGTAGCAGGACCTGAGATAGCTGTTATGTTTGCAGAAGAAGGCGTAAACGGGGCTCACCAGGATCCACAATACAATGTACTTTATAGAAATATAAATATGATTCGGTCTTTTGTAGATGCAGCAGAGGCAAAAAGCATTATGACTTGGGCAGATATAGCTCAAATTGACGGCGCTCACAATGCAAATGCTACTGCTAGAGAAGCTTGGAAAGTTATGCCAGAATTAATGGTACAACATGCCATAAACTCAATATTTTCGGTTAAAGTTGGAATGAAAAAAGGCAATATATGTCTGTCAACAGTTCCTCCAACTGCACCACCAGCACCTTGTATGAGACTAGACCTACCATATGCTGTTGCCTTACGAGAACTTTTTAAAGAGTATCGAATGAGAGCACAGATGAATACAAAATACATGGAATCTTCAACAAGAGAAGCAACAGTTACACATGTATTAAATCTTTTAATATCTCAATTGACATCAGCAGATATCCAATCAACAATTACTCCAGATGAGGGAAGGAATGTCCCTTGGCATATATATAATATTGAAGCAACTGATACTGCTAAGCAAGCCTTTAACGGTATGGATGGATTAATGTCAATGTTAGAAATAAAAAGAGACAACAGCGAATTAGGAGATAAGGTAAGAGAGCTTAAAGAAAGAGCAATCTTATTTATGGAAGAGATGTTAGAGATTGGCGGCTATTTTAAAGCTGTAGAAGAAGGATTCTTTGTAGACTCTGGCCAATACCCTGAGCGTAATGCCGATGGAATAATAAGAAAAATTGACGGTGGAGTTGGCGAAGGGACAGTATATGAAAGAGATGCAGATTATATGGCTCCAGTAACTGGAGTTTTTGGATATAATAATCTTGAACAATATGGAGAAGAATATATTGACAATCCAGCAAAACTAATTGGTGGAGGAACTTTTGAAGATCCAGATAAAATTGTATATATTGATGAATTAGATGAAACTGACAATGTAAATGTTAGATTAGAAGAAGTAAAAGAACTAATGGACTCAACACTTATAAAACCAGAGATGGAATGGTTAGGAGATGGAATAGTTCATCTTACAATGTTTTTACCAACAGATATACGTACAGCAGAATTTGCAGCCCTTGAAATCGCTAGAAGAATGAACCTTCACGACTGTGAATTAATTCATAAAGAAACCATGCAAGAAGCAGAAGGAGCAAGGGTTGAAATTAAGGGTAAGGTTGACTTTACAATAGATACTAGCAAACTAGTAATACCTCCAAAACCAGAAGAAATGTCAGATGATGAAATAAGAGCAGAAATAGATGAAAATCCTCTTAGAGTAGTTGCTGCAACTGTTGGGGAGGATGAACATTCAGTTGGGATGAGAGAGATAATAGATATTAAGCATGGCGGTATTGAAAGATACGGTATTGAAAGTCATATTCTTGGAACCTCCATATCAGTTGAGAAACTAGTTGATGCAGCAATAGAACTAGATGCTGATGCAGTTTTAACATCTACAATAATTTCTCATGATGATATACATTATAAAAACATGAAAAAGCTTCATGAATATGCCATTGAAAGAGGAGTAAGAGATAAGCTGATATTTATAGCCGGGGGAACTCAAGTTTCAAATGAACTTGCAGTCGAAAATGGAATGGATGCAGGATTTGGTCGTGGAACTAATGGTTCTCAAGTAGCCACATTCCTAGTTAAGAAAAGACGTGAGATGCAAGATGAAGATTAATCTTCTTGTTGCTGAAATTGGATCTACTACAACTGTTGTAAATGCTTTCGATGATATCTCGACTGATCCTAAATTTATTGGTCAAGGACAAGGAGCAACATCTGTATTAGAAGGAGATGTTAATATTGGTCTTCAAACTGCAATAGAAGATTTAAAGACAAGTCTAGGTGCTAACACCTTAGAATATGATGATCTTATAGCCACCAGCTCAGCTGCTGGTGGCCTTAGGATGAGTGTTCATGGTCTTGTCTTTGATATGACAGTAAGGGCAGCTAAAGAGGCAGCATTAGGTGCAGGAGCGAATATAAAGTATATAACGGCAGGTAGGTTAAGAAAGTCGGACTTAAGAAAAATTAAAGAGATAAATCCAAATATAATATTAATTGCTGGTGGGGTGGATTATGGAGAAAGAGAGACAGCGCTTTACAACAGTGAGCTAATAGTTACATTAGGTCTTTCCATTCCTGTAATATATGCTGGAAATATTGAAAATATTGAAGATATAAAGGATATATTTAAAGATACTAAACACGAATTATACATTGTGGAAAATGTATATCCTAATATTGATGAGTTAAATATTGAACCAACCAGAAAAGTTATTCAATCTGTCTTTGAAAGACATATTATCCATGCACCTGGTATGGAAAAAATAAGAGAGTTAGTAACAGGTAATATTATGCCAACCCCGGGGGCTGTAATGCAGGCTAGCCAGCTATTATACGATGAAATAGGAGACTTAATAACAGTTGATGTAGGAGGAGCTACTACAGATGTGCATTCCGTTACAGAAGATAGCGAAGAAATAGCGAGAATTATCTTAAGCCCAGAACCTAAAGCCAAAAGAACCGTTGAAGGTGATCTTGGTGTATTTGTTAATATGAAAAATATTGTAGATATGGTTGGAGAAGAAAAGTTAATTGATGAACTGGAAATTGACCTTGATGCTCTTCACAATCTTGTTAAAAATCATAAACCCTTACCCCAAACTAATCTTGAAAAGAAATTTGTAGAGGTTTTGGCTGAACATGCTACAATTACAGGTGTAAAAAGACATGCTGGGAAACTAAAACAGATATATGGTCCAAGGGGAAAGAAAACCATAGCAGAGGGCAAGGACTTAACAGGAGTTAAATATCTAATTGGAACAGGTGGTGCACTCACCAGGTTAGATGGGAAATTGGATATTTTAAGGGGGATACCACTGTCAAATAGTGGTACGGACTTACTTCCCAATACCGAGGTTGAAATATTAATTGACAATCACTATATTATGGCATCCTTAGGGGTTATGTCTAAAAAGTACCCAGAAGTGGCACTAAATCTTTTATTAAAAAGTTTTGGAATAAAGAAATAAAGGGGGTCTATATGGCTTATCCAAGAGTTGTTATAGAAACAAAAAAAATAGAACAAAATGTAAAAGCAGTTTTGAAAAAAATGAAAGAAAAAAATATTACTCTCGCAGGAGTAACCAAAGGTTTCTGCGCTTATCCGCAAATAGCACAGGCGTTTTTAAGTGGTGGAGTAGATTATTTAGCAGATTCAAGAATACAAAATCTTAAAAAAATAGCAAACTTAAATGCGCCAAAGATGATGCTTAGACTCCCAATGATATCCGAGGCAGAAGAGTTAGTAAAATACGCTGATATTTCTTTAAATTCAGAGATAGAGACAATTAAAGCTTTGGATTCAGCCAGCCAGAAGTTAGGTAAAGTTCATCAGATAATCCTAATGGTTGACCTTGGTGACTTAAGAGAAGGTTATTATAAAGAAGAGAATCTTCACAAAGCAATAGAAGAGATATTAACCCTAGAGTGGATCCAGCTTAAAGGCTTGGGAGTAAACTTAACATGCTATGGTGGAGTTATTCCTAAATACGGTATTTTAAATAGACTTTCTGAGATGAAAAAGAGAATTGAAAATAAATATAGCATTGAACTAGATATTATATCAGGAGGAAACTCAAGTACAGTTTATTTACTAGATGATAAACTACCTAAAGAGATAAACAACCTTAGACTAGGTGAGGCCATTATCTTAGGAAGAGAATCTGCCTACCAAAAGCATATTGAAGGAACAGACCAGAATCCATTTACACTAGAAGCTGAAGTTATAGAAGTGAAAGAAAAGCCCTCAGTGCCAACTGAAGAAATAGGAAAAGACGCATTTGGTCAAACTCCTACATTTGTAGATAGAGGAATAAGAAAGAGAATTCTATGTGCAGTTGGAAAACAAGATGTAGATTTAGAAACCCTATTTCCAGTAGACAAGGACCTAATAATACTTGGTGGAAGCTCAGATCACTTGATTATAGATGGCTCAGATTCTAAAAATGATTATAAAGTTGGAGATATTTTATCTTTCCATATGGAATATGTAAGTATGCTTCGTATAATGACATCTGAATATATAGAAAAATATGTGATATAATATAGAAAACTATATAAAAA
>CAZRXS010000005.1:39429-45269 GCA_964604145.1 uncultured Gudongella sp.
AAGGTGATGTAATGGATTTATTTACGATGTCAATGGAAGAAAAGTTAAAAAAACAGGCCCCTCTAGCAGACAGGATGAGGCCTGTTTTAATTGATGAATTTGTTGGACAAGACCACCTACTAGGAGAGGGGAAACACCTTAGTAGGGCGATTAAGGCCGACAGAATTCATTCTATGATCTTCTATGGGCCTCCAGGTACAGGCAAAACAACTTTAGCAATGATTATAGCAAATCAAACCAAGATGAATTTTGAGAAGCTATCAGCAGTAAGTTCGGGAGTAAAAGATATAAGAGAAGTTATTGGGCGAGCTGAGGAAGGTTTAAAGCTATATAATAAAAGGACAATATTATTTATTGATGAAATACACAGATTTAATAAGTCTCAACAAGATGCCCTCCTACCCTTTGTTGAAAGAGGAATAATAATATTAATAGGTGCAACTACAGAAAACCCTTATTTTGAAGTAAATAAAGCCCTTCTTTCAAGGGCAATGGTCCTAGTTTTAAAACCACTAGAAAGAGAAGATCTTGAAAAACTATTAGATAGAGCTTTAACAGATAAAGAAAGAGGACTTGGAAACTACAAAGTCAAGGTAAGCGAGGATGCAAAGGATTATCTCTTAACTATTTCTCAAGGTGATGGGAGAATCTTATTAAACTCATTAGAAATTGGAGTTTTATCAACAGATCCAGATGATGCAGAAATAAGAAATATAGACTTAGAGGGCATAAAAGAGTCAATTCAAACAAAAACAGCTAAGTATGATAAAGGTGGAGATGAACATTACGATACAATCTCAGCATTTATTAAGAGCATGAGAGGGTCAGATCCAAATGCGACATTGTATTATTTAGCTAAAATGATAAATGCAGGTGAAGACCCTATTTTCATAGCAAGACGGATAATTATAGCTGCAAGTGAAGATGTTGGCAATGCTGATCCAAGAGCTCTACAAGTTGCCACAGCTGCCCTAAGTGCAGTTCATGCTATTGGAATGCCAGAGGGAAGAATTATACTATCTCAGGCTGCCTTATATATTGCAACAGCTCCAAAGAGCAATGCTTCCTATATAGGAATAGACAAGGCATTAGATGATATAAAAAATAAAGAAATAGGTCATATACCAGGCCATTTAAAAGACTCACACTATACAGGCTCAAAAGCTCTAGGCCATGGGAAAAACTATAAATATCCACACGCTTACCCAAAGCACTATGTTAAACAGCAGTATTTGCCAGATAACTTAAAGGATACCGTCTACTATAAACCTACAGAAAATGGATATGAAAAGCATATAAGAGAGCATCTAAAAAAATTGGAAGAATAAATATCCCCCAGCCTAGTTGACAAAGAGTCGGGAAATTACTATAATTATCTAAAATAGAGAATTAGATAGGGCATAGGGACGCCTCTCGTCTTTATTATTAGGAGCGAGGGGTGTTTTGATGGGAGGAATGAGATTGAAATTATCAGTAAAAGAGATATTTAGGAATTACAAAGAATATGTTTCAAAAGATTTAAGCCTAGAGGGATGGATTAGAACTTCAAGGTCTTCAAAGACATTTGGTTTTATAGAACTAAATGATGGAACTTTCTTTAAGAATATTCAAATTGTTTATGACGATTCTTTAATAAATTTTAAAGAAATAGAAAAATTTTCAATTTATTCAGCGATTATAGTAAAAGGAGAGCTTGTAGAAACAAAAGGAGCAAAGCAAGCATTTGAGATTAAAGCAAAAGAGATAATCTTAGAAGGAAACTCAAATAATGACTATCCAATCCAGAAAAAGAGACATTCACTAGAATATCTTAGGACAATTGCGCATTTAAGACCAAGGACAAATATATACAGTGCTGTATTTAGAGTTCGGTCTGTATTATCTTTTGCAGTTCATAAATTTTTCCAAGAGAGAGACTTTGTCTATGTACATACTCCAATAATAACTGCATCAGATGCAGAGGGTGCAGGAGAGATGTTTAGAGTATCAACAATTGATTCCTTAAATCCCCCTTTAACAGATGATAAAAAAGTAGATTATTCTAAGGACTTTTTTGGTAAAGAAACTCATTTAACTGTAAGTGGTCAATTACAAGCTGAAGCATTTGCACTAGCTTTTAAAGATGTATACACATTTGGACCTACATTTAGAGCTGAAAATTCTAATACTGCTAGGCATGCTGCAGAGTTTTGGATGATTGAACCAGAGATAGCATTTGCAGACTTAAATGACAATATGAAGCTCGCAGAGGATATGTTTAAGTATATGATCCAATATGTTTTAGATAATGCAAAAGAAGAAATGGAATTTTTTGATAGCTTTGTAAGCAAGGGTATTATTGAAAAACTCGAAAAAATCGTCCAAGAAGACTTTGGGGTAATAACATACACACAAGCTGTAAAACTATTAATTGAATCGAAAGTAGACTTTCAGTATCCAGTAGAGTGGGGCATTGACCTTCAAACTGAACATGAAAGATATATTACAGAAAAGATATTTAATAAGCCTGTTTTTGTTATAGATTACCCAAAAGAAATCAAAGCATTCTATATGAGGGTAAATGAAGATAATAAAACTGTAGCAGCAATGGATCTTTTAGTTCCAGGAGTCGGGGAAATAATCGGGGGCAGCCAAAGGGAAGAAAGATTAGATGTCTTAACAGAAAAAATAAAAGAAAATGGTATGGATCCTGAAGACTACTGGTGGTATTTAGAGCTTAGAAAATACGGTGGTACAAAACACGCAGGATATGGTCTAGGATTTGAGAGAGCAATAATGTATATTACCGGAGTAACTAATATAAGAGATGTTATCCCATTTCCAAGGACAATACATTCAGCTGAATTTTAAAGGCTATAAAAATATTTAAAAAATTGGTGCAAAAAAAATTGCAAAAAAATTTAATAAATTGTGTTGCAATTTAAAATATACTGGTATATAATCAATCCTAATACAAATAAACATAAAAACTAAAAATTAAAAATCTATTGATTGGAAGAGTAAGTAAGGGAAGTTTTAAGCGAGTTAGAGTAGAGTGTGAGTCTAACAAACAGAACTTATTGAAAAGGACCCATGAAGATTATCGGCTATGGTCGTTAAAAATTTGAGTGGAAATAGTTTATTTATTTCAATTAGAGTGGTACCGCGATATCCTTTCGTCTCTTTGTAGAGATTGAAAGGATTTTTTTATTTAAATTGGGAGGTTTATTTATGGAAAAGACAAATGTAATTATTATGGGTGCAGCGGGTAGAGACTTTCATGTATTTAATACTTATTTTAGGGACAATGAAAATTATAACATAGCAGGATTTACTGCTGCTCAAATACCAAATATAGATGGAAGGCAATATCCAACAGAGCTGGCCGGGAAATTATATCCAGATGGCATTCCTATATACCCAGAGGAAGAATTAGAAAAACTAATAAAAGATAAAGATATTACTCAAGTAATATTTGCATATAGTGATATTTCACACGAGGACCTTATGCATAAAGCTTCAACAGTATTAAGTGCTGGTGCTGATTTTAGATTAATGGGTCCTAAAAACACAAGTATAGAATCTACAAAACCTGTTATATCAGTTTGTGCAGTAAGAACAGGGGTAGGGAAAAGCCAGACAACAAGAAGGGTATCAGATATTCTTAAAAAGATGGGTAAAAAAGTAGTTGCAATACGGCATCCCATGCCCTATGGAGATTTGAAAGACCAAATTTGTCAAAGGTTTGCATCATATGACGACTTAGATAAACATAAGTGTACTATCGAAGAAAGAGAAGAGTATGAACCCCATATAGACAATGGAGTTATAGTATATTCAGGTGTGGATTATGAAATAATCCTTAGAGAAGCTGAAAAAGAGGCAGATGTAATACTTTGGGATGGAGGAAATAATGATTTTTCATTTTACAAATCAGACTTAGATATAGTCCTTGTAGACCCATTAAGACCAGGTCAAGAAATTAGCTATCATCCTGGTGAGACAAATTTAAAAACCGCAGATATAATAATTATCAATAAAATAGACTCTGCAGATAAAAAAGATGTAGAACTTGTAAGAAAAAATATCGCAAAATACAATAAAAATGCAAGAATAGTAGAAGCAGCATCTCCAATTAAAGTAGAAAATGGCGATCAAATAAGGGGTAAAAAGGTTTTAGTAATAGAAGATGGCCCGACTTTAACTCATGGGGGTATGAAATATGGGGCAGGAATGGTAGCAGCTAAAAAATACGGTGCTGGTGAAGTAGTAGATGCAAAGCCTTATGCTATTGGTAGTATAAAAGACACCTACAAGAAGTATAATCATCTAGAACTCATATTACCAGCTATGGGATATGGGGATAAACAGGTAGAAGAACTTGAAAAGATGGTCAATAATATTGATTGTGATCTAGTAATTTCTGGGACACCAATAGATATTACAAGGGTTATAGATACAAATAAAAAAATAGTAAGGGTGGGATATAGTTTACAAGAAATAGGAGATCCGAACCTAGAAGATATACTAAAAGAATTTATAATTAAATATTAAATCTATTGATTGGAAGAGTAAGTAAGGGAAGTTTTAAGCGAGTTAGAGTAGAGTGTGAGTCTAGCAAATGGAACTTATTGAAAAGGACCCATAAAGATTATCGGTGAGAGTCGTTAAAAATTTGAGTGGAAATAGTTAAGCTATTTCAATTAGAGTGGTACCGCGAATATCCTTTCGTCTCTTTGTAGAGATTGAAAGGATATTTTTATTTTAAAATTGGGGGGAAAGAAATGAATTTAAAAGGAAAGAGCTTTTTGAAATTAATGGATTTTACACCAGAGGAGATAAATTATTTATTGTCTTTATCAAGTAAATTAAAAGAAATAAAAAAAGAAGGAAAAAAATCAAAAAACTTAGAAGGGAAAAATATAGCATTAATATTTGAAAAAAACTCCACAAGAACTAGATGTTCATTTTTGGTAGCTGCAAAAGATGAGGGTGCACATCCAGAATACTTAGGGAAAAATGATATTCAACTTGGCTCAAAAGAATCTGCAAAAGATACAGCTAGAGTATTAGGAAGAATATTTGATGGCATAGAATTTAGAGGCTTTAAACATGAAACTGTTGAAATCCTTGCACAGTACTCAGGAGTTCCTGTATGGAATGGGCTTACAGATAAATATCATCCTACACAGGTAATGGCAGATTTATTGACAATAAAAGAGAAGTTTGGATATTTAAAAGGTTTAAAACTAGCCTATGTTGGCGATGGGAGAAATAATATGGCAAATTCACTCTTAATAGGGGCAGCCAAAATGGGTATGGATTTTAGAATAGTTGCTCCAAGTGAACTTTTTCCAGAAAAAGATATAATAGATAAAGGGAATGAGATAATAAAAGAAACCGGCGGAAAAATTACCATAACAGACAATATAGATAAAGGGGTTAAAGGTGTAAATGTAATCTACACTGATGTATGGGTATCTATGGGTGAAGAAGATGAGTTTGAAACTAGAATAAAATTATTAAAACCATATGGGGTAGATATGGATATGATAAAAAAAGCCAATAAAGATGTAAAATTTATGCATTGCCTACCAGCTTTTCACAATACAGAAACAGAAATGGGGAAAAAAGTCTTTGAAGAATATGGTATTGAACATATGGAAGTAAGTGATGAAGTATTTGAAAGTGAATATTCAATAGTATTTGACCAATCTGAAAATAGAATGCATACTATAAAGGCAATAATGATATCAACCCTTGGAGACTATAAAGAACCATCCCTAATAGATGTAAGAGAAAAATTTAAAATAAAAATATTATCAAAAGCACAATAAAAAATGAGATAAAATGGCATTTAA
>CAZRXS010000006.1:0-42747 GCA_964604145.1 uncultured Gudongella sp.
AATTTTTTTGAACATAGCTTATATCACGATGCATTTGTTCAATTAGCATTTCTACTGAATCAAACTTCATCTCTGGTCTTATATATTCAAAAAAATATAATTCTAGCTCTTTGCCATAAATCTCTTCATCTAATCCAATAATATGATTTTCAATTTTTAACACATCTTCTTTAAAAGTAGGATTAATACCTATATTAGTTGCACTCAAGTAGATTTTTTCATTTATCTTAGTTTTCGTCCGATAAATTCCTTTTTTGGGAATAATATATTTATTTTTTAAGAGTAAATTTGCAGTAGGTACCCCCATTTTTTTCCCAATTCCTTTTCCATGTATCACCTCTCCAATAATAGCAAATGGTCTAGCTAAGAGTTTATTAGCTTCTTTTATATTTCCATCTAAAATAAACTCTCTTACAAGGGTGCTACTAACTATTTTACCATTAATTTTTAATGGTTCTAAAATTTCTACACTAAAATCTAATTCTTTAGATATCCTTTGAAGACGATTTGCATCTCCCTCTGCCCTATATCCAAACCTATAATCCGAACCTACAGTGACGAATTTACAATTTAGTTTTTCGATTAAAATATCCTTTGCAAATTCTTCAGGGCTTAATTGCATAATATCTCTATCAAATTTCATTGTATATAAAACCTCAACTCCTAATTTTTCAAGAAATTCATTTTTTTGCTTGTTGTTATTTATTAACCCAGGGCCATTTCCATAAACAAATGATTTAGTGTGATTTTCAAAAATAAGAATAGCCGGTGTTAATCCTTTTATCTTTGCATTCTTAATCATTGATTTAATAAGTTTTTGATGACCTATATGAACTCCGTCGAAGTTTCCTAAAGCTAAAGCAGTAAGGAATCTATTTTCTCTATTAAAATCAATTCTAACTCTTTCCATGTATTATCACCCTATTAAGACTTTAGCCATTTTTATCATTCTTTTGTTATTCTCTGTAATTAGTTTCCCTATTCCTATAAATTGATCTTTACAGTAAACTCTTATTGACTCATTATCTTTAATCTCATAATATGGATTTACTTCCAGTTTCATACCATTTATTAAATGTTTATAATTAGAACCCTTTATCTCGATAAACTTTAGATGCCTCAAAGCAGAATCCATCTGCAAAAGCACTTGTTTTCTTTCAATCCTAGTCATTTTGCTTAGAGTATCAGATCCAAATGAATTTGATAACTTAAAATCTCCTACCCCTACTCTTAATAAAAAGGACATATGCCCATAAGTTTTTAATTTATTTCCGATATCATTACATAGGGTTCTTATATAAGTTCCTTTTGAACACTTTACATAAAACACTATTTTTTTATTATCTGTGTTATGGATAATATCAAGTTCGCTAATATTTATTATATTAGCTTTTCTTTCAATTACAATTCCTTCTCTAGCTAATTTATAGAGTTTCTTTCCATTTACTTTTTTTGCTGAATACATTGGAGGTATTTGTTCTTGTTCACCTTTGAAATCTTTAAAAATTTTTATTATACTCTCTTTATCTACTTCTTTATTTGAAGAATTTATTATTTTACCTTCTTTATCTTGAGTGTCAGTTTGAATTCCCAAAGTCAACTCTCCAATATACTCCTTGTCTACATCTATTAAATATTCTGAAACCCTAGTAGCCTTTCCTATGCATATTGGTAAGACGCCTGTAGCCATTGGATCTAAGGTACCAGTGTGCCCAACTTTTTTAGTTTTGTAAAGCTTCCTAAAATAATATACAGCATCATGTGATGTCATACCTTTTGGTTTAAAAAAATTGATTATTCCATCCATTAATTCACCTTATCTTTATAAATATTTATTAATTTCTTTTAATAATACTTCTTCAGTTTCTTCTACTGATAAAGCAGAACTTGCACCAGAAGCTCTTACATGACCTCCACCATCAAAGAAAGAACAAATTTCATTTGCATCTACATATTCTTTAGTTCTTATGCTTATTTTTACATCATTGTTTTTAAGTTCTTTTAATAAGCAAGCCACTTCTACACCTTCAGTATCTCTAAGGAATTCTACAATACCTTCAGTTTCATCTGGTTTTGCTCCAGTTTTTGAGTACATATCTTTAGTGACTTTTGCAATTGCAATCTTCCCATCTTGATAAAACTCTAAATTTGACACAGCTAATATAAACAGCTTTGTTTTTGATAAACTCCTATTCTGATATAAGTTTTTATTAATTTCATAACCATTTATACCATAATCATATAGGTCTGATACTATAAGATGAGTGTTTTTGCTTACACTTTGATAAGAAAAACGTCCAGTATCTGTACTGATTGCAGTATAGATACAAGTTGCAATATCAACATCTATTGGAAACTGAGCCTTAGATAAAATTTCAAAGACTATCTCTCCAGTAGAAGAGGATTCAGGCATCACAATATTTAAATTTCCAAAATTTGTGTTGCTAATATGATGATCAATATTTATTATTTTCTTAGAAATTTCTAGCAAATTTTTATTTAACCCCAGTCTATCAGGATCACTACTATCTAAAACTATAAGCAAATCTATTTCAATATCTATATTATCAATTTGTGTCATTTTTTCTATAGCTGGTAAAAAAAGATAATCTTCAGGTATTATATCTGGCTTTACAAATATTACATTCTTATTAAGTTTATCTAAAGAAAGTCCCATAGCTATTAGTGAACCCAGACTATCTCCGTCTGGGTTTTTGTGAGAAACTACTGCGATAGTTGAGCTTCTAGTAATTGAGTCTTGAATAAGGCTGATTACCTCATTCATTTTCTTTTTCCTCAAGTGTATTTTCTTTTAATGTAGACTCTTTATTTACTTTTTCAATAAGTTGTGTCATATAAATCGCCTCTTCTATACTATTATCAAGATAGAAGCTTGGTTCAGGTACATGCCTTAGGGAGATTCTTTTTCCAATTTCGCTTCTTACAAAACCCTTGGCATTTTCTAAACCTTTAATAGTATTGGTTTTTTCTTCCTCATTACCTAAGACAGAAATATAAATTTTTGCAAATTTTAAATCTTTTGTTACTATTACTTTGTTAACGCTAGGTAAGCCACTTATTCTCGGGTCTTTTATATCTCTAAATAATAATTCTGACACAACTTTTTTTACTTCTTCTGATATCCTATTTATTCTTTTATCATTCATAATTAACACCTCGACCTAATCTCTTATTTCTTTTAGGATGTAAGCTTCTAGGTTATCTCCTTCTTTGATATCGTTGAAATTTTCAAGTCCTAGACCTGCTTCATATCCAGTTAAGACTTCTCTTACGTCATCTTTAAATCTTTTTAAAGAAGATACTTTGCCATCAAATACAACAATGTCATCTCGTAACAATCTAATTCTTGAGTTTCTTGTTATTTTTCCACTTACTACATAGACACCAGCTATTGAATTTCCAGTAGGAAGTCTGAAGGTTTCTCTAACTTGAGCTCTTCCAAGAACTTCTTCAACTATCTTAGGTGCGTGCATTCCCTTAACTGCAGCTTGTATATCTTCAATGGCCTCATAGATAACCCTATATGTTCTGACATCAACTTCTTCTTTTTTGGCAATTTCAATTGCATTTAAATTTGGTCTTACATTAAAGCCAATTACTATGGCATTAGATGCAGATGCAAGCATAATATCTGATTCTGTTATTCCGCCAACACCACCATGTATTAGATTTACTTTAACTTCGTCTGTATCTAATTTATTTAAGGATTGACTTAAGGCTTCTATCGTACCTCTTACATCTCCTTTTACAATAATATTTAAATCTTTTATTTCTCCTTGTTTTATTCTTTCAAATAAATCATCAAGAGAAACTTTAGGACTTTGTTTCATCTGTACTTCCCTTATTTTATCTTTTCTTATGCTAGAAAGGTGTCTAGCAGCTTTTTCATTTTCAACAGCAAATATTAAATCCCCAGCATTTGGAACTTCCGATAAACCCAAAATAACAACGGGAATTGAAGGAGTTGCTCGTTTTACTTTTTTGCCCTTTTCATCCAGCATGGCTCTTATTCTACCATTTGCGGTACCTGATACTACCATATCTCCAATATTCAAAGTACCCTTTTGTACCAATACTGTAGCTAATGGACCCTTACCTTTGTCAAGCTGGGCTTCTACTATGGTGCCAATTGCTTTTCTGTTTGGGTTAGCTTTTAATTCTTGCATTTCAGCTACTAATAATATCATTTCTAAAAGTTCTTCTATACCTGTCCTATTCTTTGCTGAAACAGGAGCAATAATAGTATCTCCACCCCACTCCTCAGGAACGAGTCCATTATCTGCTAGCTCTTGTTTGATTCTATCTAAATCTGAATCAGGCTTATCTATTTTATTAATAGCCACAATAATAGGAACGCCTGCTGCTTTAGAGTGAGATATGGCTTCTATGGTTTGAGGCATTACTCCATCATCTGCAGCTACCACAAGAATGGCAATATCTGTAACTTTAGCTCCCCTAGCTCTCATTGATGTAAAAGCTTCATGACCAGGTGTATCTAAAAATACTATCTTTTTATTATTTACAATAACTGCATAAGCTCCTATATGCTGTGTTATACCGCCTGCTTCAACATCTGTGACATTAGTATGTCTGATTGCATCAAGCAATGAGGTTTTACCATGGTCAACATGCCCCATAACAGTTACAACTGGTGGCCTTGCTAGTAGATCTTTAGGATCATCTTCAAAGTCTAATAAATCTTCTTCAGTATCTTCTTCCTCTTCCACTTGAATAATTACATCAAATCCAAATTCATCAGCTACTATCGTTGCTATTTCACTATCTATAGATTGATTTTGATTTACCATAACACCAAGTTCGATAAGTTTGGTGATTATTTGTGCTGAGCTTACTCCAATTTTTTCAGAAAGTTCTTTTACAATAATTTCAGACTCTATCTCTATGCTGTGTTTATTTTTGCTAGTAAGTTCTTTTGTTTTTGAATCTTCAAAAACATCAATGTCTTCTTTGTCTTTTAAATCTTTTTTAGTTTCTACTTTGTTATCTTTAAGTTTTTCTATATAATCTTCCTCCAAACTCTTATCTTCTTCTACAAGCAATTCTTTTATTAACTGAGCTTCTTCTTCTTCAATTGAACTCATATGACTACTGACTTTAAGGTCAAGTTCTTTTATCTTTTCTATGAGTTCTTTACTGCTGGTATTTAATTCTTTAGCTAATTCATACACTCTTACTTTTGTCATACGCACACCTCCTATGTGTTTAAGGTGATTCTTTATTTATTTATGACTTCCTTTAATTTGGCATATATTTCTTCTGTTAGGTCTGTTTCTAAAGCTCTATTGAAATTCTTGTTTTTATAAGCTTCTTCCAAACATTTGATATCAGAACAAATATATGCACCTCTCCCATTAGCTTTTCCAGTAAGGTCTACACTTACAACATTATCTTTATTTTTTACTACTCTAATAAGATCTTTTTTAGCTTTCATTTCATTACAGCCTATACATTTTCTTAGGGGTATTTTTTTAGTTCTCATAATAACACTCCTTATTCTTCAACAATATCAATATCTTCATCCACTTCTACTTCATCATCAATATTTTCCTTATCACTAGTTTCTGTTAAGGCTTTGTACTGACTTTCTGATTTGATATCTATTTTCCAGTTAGTAAGTTTTGCAGCTAGTCTAGCATTTTGTCCTTCTTTTCCTATTGCTAATGATAACTGGTAATCTGGTACTACTACCATAGCAGCTTTTTCTTTTTCATTTGCAATTACCTTTATTACTTTTGAAGGACTTAAACTATTAGCTATAAATTCTTCAGTATTTTTACTCCAAATGACAATATCAATCTTCTCGCCATTTAATTCATCTACTATAGCTTTTACCCTGGAACCTTTAAAACCTACACAAGATCCTAATGGGTCTACATCAGGATTTTTTGAAAAAACAGCTATTTTAGTTCGAGATCCAGCTTCTCTGGAAATTGAAAATATTTCTACAATACCATCAGATATTTCAGGAACTTCTAATTCAAATAATCTTTTTACCAAAGCAACATTTGCCCTTGAAAGAATTATCCTTGGCCCCTTTGTTGTTTTTTTTACTTCTAAAATCAGAAGTTTTAGTCTTTCGCCTTGATCATACAATTCATTTGATATTTGTTCTGCTGGTGGTAGTATACCCTCTGTTTTGCCTAAGTCGACATAAACATTGTTTTTAGATATTCTTTGAATCTGACCTGTAATAATTTCATTTTCTCGACTCGCAAATTCATCAAAAATAACATCACGCTCTGCATCTTTAATCCTTTGAATAACCACTTGTTTAGCTGTTTGAGCAGCAATTCTACCAAAATCTCGAGGTGTTATTTCAATTCTTACTACATCTCCTATCTCCAAGCTGTCATCAATTTTTTTCGCATCTCCTAGTGATATCTGTAGTGATTTATTTTCTATTTCTTCATCGCTTTCTACTATATCTTTTATTGCATATACTTCAACTGCACCTGTTAGTCTATCAATTTTCACAAATACATTATGTGATGATCCAAAATTCTTTTTGTAACTGGATATTAAAGCTGATTCTAAAGCATCAAATATAATATCTTTAGATATGCCCTTTTCTTTTTCTATTTCTTCAAGAGCGTTGATGAAGTCAACGTTCATCTAAGTATTCCTCCTTAAAATTTAATTGTTAATCTTATAATTGAGATATCTTTTCTATCAAAGATTTTTTCGTTATCGATTGTTTTAATAGTTATATTTTCTTTGTTATAAGAAATTAATTTCCCTTCATATTTTTTTTGATTATTAACCGCCTTATATAAATTTAACTCTATTTCTTTCCCGATATTTCTTTCTAGGTCCTTATCTGTCTTTAAAGGTCTATCCAAGCCTGGTGAAGAAACTTCTAGATAATATGGGTTTTTGATAATATCTTGTTCATCTAAAAGTTCACTTAGATTTTCGCTCATAATTTGACAATCATCTAAACTAACTCCACCCTGTTTATGAATGTAGATTCGCAAATAATAGTCGCTTTTTTCCTTAACATATTCAACATCCACAAGTTCATATCCTAAATTTTCAGAAACTTTTTCGCAAATTGATACTATTTTAGGCATAAATTCCTTTTTTTTCAACTAACTCCCCCCATATTGTACTTTGACAAAAACTAAGAGTGGGAAAACCCACTCTTGCCTTAAGTAACTAAATTGTCTTAATAAATTATACCATATTTGCCCATTTATATCAAATATTAGAATAAACTAATTTGGTTGCTTTGGGGCATATTATCTAAACAGCCGTGATTTTTTAAAGCTTCTATCACAGGCCTTGTAGCTTTACCTCTAGATATCAAGTCTTCTATTGAAATAAATGGAGCTATTTCCCTCTCTTCGTGTATTTTTTTAGCTGCATTTTCTCCAACACCTTCTAGAGCTTTTAGCGGAGGCATAATTCCATCTTTATTTAGCAAAAACTTATCAGAATCTGATTTATATAAATCAACTTTCACAAAAGCAAATCCTCTAGCATACATTTCAAGTGCAACCTCTAGAACTGTTAACTCGTTCTTTTCTTTTGCGGTTGCTGCTAAGCCTTTTTGTTCTAATTCTTTAATTTTGCTTTTGATAACATTTGCACCTTTTACTATTAGATCAGCATTAAAATCAGACCATTTAGTTGTAAAATAGGATGCATAAAATGCTTCTGGGTGATAAAGTTTGAAATACGCTATTCTAAAACTCATGGTTACATAGGCAGCGGCATGAGCTTTTGGGAACATATATTTTATTTTATTACAAGATTCAATATACCACTCAGGAATGCTAAATTTTCTCATATTCTTTTCATCTTCTGGGCTTAGACCTTTTCCTCTTCTTACTTTTTCCATAATGAAAAACGATTGTTTTTTATCCATTCCAGCCTTTATTAAAGATAGCATAATATCCTCTCTTGTAGATATTACTTCAGATAAAGAGGCAACTTTATCTTTAACCAGCTTTTGAGCATTATTTATCCACACATCAGTGCCATGGGAAAGCCCACTAATTCTAACTAGCTCTGAAAAGGTACGAGGTTTTGTATCTACAAGTATTTGTCTTACAAATTTAGTGCCAAACTCAGGTATCCCTAAAGTCCCTACTGTGGAATTTATGCTTTTCGAATCAATACCTAATGGTTCTATGCTAGTAAAGATTTTCATCGTTTTTTCGTCATCTAGAGGAATTTTAAGAGGATCAGTTCCTGTTAAGTCCTCAAGCATTTTAATTATACTTGGAACATCATGGCCTAGAATATCTAATTTTAAAATCCTACCACTTATGGCATGATAATCGAAATGAGTTGTTATTACACCAGAAGTCTTATCATCTGCTGGATACTGAATTGGCGTAAAGTCTAAGATATCTTTATAATCTGGAACTATCATAACACCTCCTGGATGTTGTCCTGAAGATCTTTTTATTCCAGTGCAGCCCTTTATCAATCTATTTAATTCAGCTCCATTTATAATCTTATCTTTTTCTTCAAAATACTTTTTTACAAATCCATAAGCAGTCTTATCCGCTATGGTTCCGATTGTACCTGCTCTAAATACTTTTCTTTCGCCAAATAAATGTTCCGTATATTTATGTGCTTTTAATTGATATTCTCCTGCAAAGTTTAAATCTATATCAGGTTCTTTATCACCTTCAAAACCTAAAAATACTTCAAAAGGGATATCTTGTCCATCTTTTAAGTACAACTCTTTACATTCTGGACAAAATTTATCTGGTAAATCGAATCCTGAGGCAATTGAACCATCAGTAAAAAACTCAGTTTTTTTGCAGTTTGCACAAACATAGTGTGGTGGTAGTGGATTAACTTCTGTTATTCCACTCATGGTAGCAGCTAAAGACGAACCTACAGATCCTCTTGAACCTACCAAATAACCATCTTTAATTGATTTAGAAACTAATTTTTGAGCTATTATATACATTACAGCATATCCATTTTTTATAATAGAGTCCAATTCCCTATCAAGTCTAGTCTTAACGATTTCAGGTAGTGGATTTCCATATTTATTTACAGCCATCTCTTCAGATATACTTCTTAATTCACTATCAGCCCCTTCAATTTTAGGAGGGAAAGTCCCATCTGGTATTGGTATGCACTCTTCAATTATGTCATTAATTTTAATTGTGTTTTGAATAACTACCTCCTCTGCAATCTCTTCTCCCAAATAAGAAAATTCCTCTAACATTTCTGATGTCGTTCTAAAGTATAAAGGTGGCTGCATATCAGCATCTAAAAATTTTTGGCCTGACATTAGTATTCTACGATAAATCTCGTCTTCTTTATCTAAAAAATGCACATCACCAGTTGCGACTACAAGTTTATTATGTATTTTACCCAAGTCATATATTTTTTTATTAATAAATTCTAATTCTTCTTTGCTTTTTACGATACCATTTCTTATTAAATGCTCATTGTTAGCAAGAGGCTGTATCTCTAAATAATCATAAAAACTAACTATTTCATCTATTTCAGAAGATGGTCTATTTCTTATAATAGCTTTATATAATTCTCCTGCTTCGCAAGCGCTTCCAATTATAAGATTTTTTCTAAGGCTTTCAATAATAGATTTTGGCATTCTAGGTCTTCGATGGAAGTAATTAATATGAGAATCCGAAATAAGTTTGTATAAGTCCTTTAGTCCAGCTTGATTTTTAGCTAAAATTATCGTATGGTACATATCTCCTTTAGTTATATCTGCACTCCATTTCAAAGTATTTAAATCTGATAATTCTTCAAATTTTTTATCTTTGAGCATTTCAAGTATTTTTAAAAGAATATTAGCAGTTGCTAGTGCATCATCAACTGCTCTGTGATGATTTAATAAGTCAACCTTTAAATGCCTAGCTATTAAGTTTAATTTATGACTTTTTAGACCTGGAAAAACTGCTCTAGAAAGCTCTAATGTATCC
Source organism: uncultured Gudongella sp. (assembly GCA_964604145.1). Classification (GTDB taxonomy): domain Bacteria; phylum Bacillota; class Clostridia; order Tissierellales; family Tissierellaceae; genus Gudongella. Next base: position 9,957 of record CAZRXS010000006.1, read on the forward strand.
AAAACGGGGTTATCAATTAGAGTATCGATAGCCTTGTAATTTTCTCTAATAAAGCCCATATCAAAAGCTGCATTGTGAGCTACTAATACACTATCGCCTATAAATTCTTTAAAAGAGGGTAAAATTTCACTAATATTTGGTTTTTCTGCAACCATTTCATCAGTAATGCCAGTTAGCTTAACAATTAATTCGGGAATTGCTACACCAGGATTTATTAATTGCGAATAACTTTCAGCAATTTCACCATTTATTATTTTAATAGCTCCGATTTCAGTAATTTTGCTATTTTTTGGAGATAGACCAGTTGTTTCAATATCAAAAACTACAAAATCATCAAATTTTCTACCATTAAGATTTCCATTTACTATCTCTTTTTTATCATTTATCATGTATGCTTCAACACCATAAATGATTTTTATATCTTTGTTCATCTCCATCGCATCAGGAAAGGCTTGAACTACTCCGTGGTCTGTTATAGCTATTGCCTTATGTCCCCAATCAATAGCTCTTTGTACTAAATCTTTTGTATGTGAGATGCCGTCCATCGCACTCATTTGTGTGTGTAAATGAAGTTCTATTCTTTTATTAGCTGCACTATCTTCTCGAATATTTTCTTGAATTAGCTCTAGTGATTTTAACATTAAGGATACCTCTTTGTTATAAGTATCATAAACAATATCACCATGAATTAGTGCATGATTACCTTCTTTTACGTTTTTTAGGAAATTATCACTTTTGTCTTTATTTAAAAATGCTTTACAAGAAATAGAGCTAGTTCCATCAGAAACATAGAAGATAACCAAAATCCTACCATCTTTTATTGTTTTTGTTTCATATTGAAATATCTCGCCTTTTACTGTTGCATCCCCTTGCTGCATTTCAATTTCACTTATTTTTATAGTTTCGTTTTTGATTTTTTTACCATATTTAAAATTGGAATTCCTATTGTTTTTAGCCAATTTATTCGACTTAGCTAAAATGTCTTTTAATATAATCCTCTCTTCAATTTCTTTATTGAATAAAAAATCATCAGATATTTTCTCTTTAGAATAAGTTATTATTAAGTTTTTTCCACTACATTTTTCCACAAAATTGCATAAGTCTTCTTCTATTCCATTAGATGTAATAGACTGATAAGCAACCACGCTTGGAAGAATTAAGCTATACTTATCCTTTTCATCTAAAACTATTTCATCGACAAATGAAAAGCTAGATTTAATATATTTATTGATTTTTAACTTAATTATTTCTAGTATTTCTTTATTGGTATATGTTTTTATAGAATTGTTATAATTAAAAATAAAGCTAAAATCCTTTAATTGATTCTTAAAGGATCCCTCTATGTTTTCTTTATCTTTATTTGAAATCCACGATTCTTCTTCCATGGTGACTGTAACATGTAAATCCTCTTTTATTATTTCTACATTGCTTATTGTTATGTCTTTTATTAAATCTTGTATTTCACTTTTATTAGGAAATAATTCTTTAATAGTTTTTTTAACCTTAGCCATACAACCACTCCCTTACACAATCTATAGCTTTTCTACCTCTTTTAGGAGTTCTTCTAGTAAGTCTTCTTCTGCTACCTTTTTTATTATTACACCTTTTTTAAAGATTAAACCTTCTCCATCTCCTCCTGCGATACCTATATCAGCTTCTCTTGCCTCACCAGGACCATTTACAGCACATCCCATTACAGCAACTTTTAAGGGTTTTTTAATGTGTTCCAATCTTTTTTCAACTTCTTTAGCTAAATAAATCAGGTCAATATTTGTCCTACCACAGGTAGGACAAGATATAAATTCAAGGCCTTCTTTTAACAAACCCAAAGACTTTAATATTTCTCTAGCTACTTTTACTTCTTCAACAGGATCTGATGTCAAGGATACCCTAATGGTGTCTCCAATTCCCATTGATAATAAAGATCCTATGCCAACTGATGATTTTATAGTGCCTCTAAAAGAAGTTCCGGCTTCGGTTACTCCTAAATGTAGAGGATAATCTACTCTTTCACTTATTAAACTGTAAGAATTTATAGTTAGTGGTACAGAACTTGCCTTTAAAGAAATTTTAATGTCATTAAAATCAACTTCTTCTAAAATTTTCACCTGTTCCATGGCACTTTCAACCATTGAATGTTCATTTACACCATTATATTTTTCAAGAATTCTTTTATTTAAAGACCCTGAATTTACTCCTAGTCGTATTGGAAGCTGATTTTTTTTACAGGCTTTTACTATTTCCTTTATTTTTTCCTTATCACCCATATTGCCAGGATTGATTCTTAACCCATCAATGCCACTATTGATGGCTTCTAGGGCTATTTTATAATCAAACTGTATATCAGCAATAATTGGCATTTTTGTTTTTTGCTTGTATTTGTTAATAGCCATTGCATCTTCTTTACTAGTAACAGACATGCGAATTATGTCGCAGCCTGCATCTTCTAATCCATGTAATTGCAAAAGAGTGCTTTCGATATCGCTAGTTTGAGTATTAGTCATAGATTGGACAGTTATTGGCGAACCTCCACCAATATATATATTTCCAACTTTTATTTTTTTAGTTATCTTTCTTTTCACTTAATCACACCTTAAAACAAATTTATTCTAATTAAATCTTTATATGTTACTAATAGCATAAGAGATATTAAAAACACGAAACCTAAAAAATGTATAAAGCCTTCTTTTTTAGGATCTACAGGTTTTCCTCTTATTGCTTCTATCAATAAAAACACAATACGGCTACCATCTAAGGCTGGTATCGGCAATAAATTGAAAAATCCCAGGTTTACACTTATAAACCCTAGAATATAGAGTAAATTAAGAAATCCCATTTTAGCCTGATTTCCAATTTCATTTATAACTCCTACTGGTCCCGCAAGATCATTTGTACTGACTTGTCCTTGAAATAACATGGCAATAAAATTAAACATCAATTTTAAAAAATACCAAGTATCTTTAAATCCTGCTTCAATAGATTTAAAAAAACTCCTCTCACTTTTTGGTACTATGCCTATTACTACTCTTTTATCATCAACTACTGGTTTAACTTGTAATGAAATTATTTCGCCATCTCTTAGAACGTCTATATTTAGCATTTTAGAGGTTTCTGAAGAGTTTATAGTATCAACTATCTCATTCCATTCATTTATTTCTACTCCATCAATAGATAGAATTTTATCACTTGGCAAGACTCCATATTCCATTGCTGGAGAATCAACCAGGACTTCTTCAATTGTTGTCGTTGGAAGACCAAGGCTAAAAGCAACTATGCTTAAAACCACAATTGCCAGAACAAAGTTCATAATTGCACCCGCTGAAACAACAGCTATTTTAGACCACACAGATACCTTGGAAAATCCTCGAGGGTCATCAGAATCTTCATCTTCACCTTCCATTTTTACATATCCACCAATGGGCAGAGCTCTTAAAGTATAAATTGTCTCGCCTTTTCTTTTTTGAAATAATTTAGGACCCATTCCTATTGCAAACTCATTTACTTTAATGCCTACTAATTTAGCAACGCTAAAATGTCCTCCTTCGTGGATTACTACTACTAATAGAAACACAAATATTGCTGCTATTGCTGTTAACATTTATATAATCACCTCAAATTCCTACTTTAAAAAGTATATAACATAGTAATAAACAACTGGTGATGCGAATATTATGCTATCAAACCTATCTAACATACCACCATGTCCGGGCATGATCTTTCCAAAATCTTTAATTCCCGAGTATCTCTTAATCTTAGAAGCTGCAAAATCACCAAATTGGGAAGCTATTGAGCCTAGTATAGACAATATTAAAACACTCCACCAAGGTCCAATTCCCACTCTAGAGCAGTAAATTAATGTCACAAGCATACTGCCAAAAACTCCTCCTACAGCACCTTCAACAGATTTTTTTGGACTTATAGCTGGACACAATTTATTTTTGCCAATTTTCGAGCCAATTAAATATGCAAATGTATCCGTTCCAAAAGCTATTGAAAATACTATCCAAATATATATGGTGCCTTCTAAATATATTAAAAATGACAATAAAAATGGTATGTATAATACTCCCATAACAGTAAATGAAATATCTAATAAATTGCTATTGCTTTTTAAAACATCAAAAGATAAAAGAAATACAATTATAATTGCAATAATAAAATCCAGAGTTAATGCAGGATAAAACATTCTCAAATATATAAGCAAGGTTGCAAAATAAGCAATAGGTGTTATAGGATTAAATCCAATTTTCTTTAAAGCTCTAAATAACTCATATAAACCTATTAAGGATAGGCTTATTAGTCCAATGCTTAGAGGAATTCCCCCTATATAAACTATAAAGATTAGCACCATAAGTCCTATAACCCCAGATGCTATTCTTATGCCTAAATTCCCCACTTAAACACCCCCGAATCTCCGACTTCTACTTTGAAAATCTATGATAGCCCTATATAAATCTTCTTTCTTAAAATCTGGCCATAGTATATCAGAAAAATAAAACTCTGAATAAGCAGATTGATATATCAAAAAATTACTTAATCTTAATTCTCCACTAGGTCTAATTACAAGATCAGGATCAGGTTGACCTGTAGTATATAAATAACTTGATATGGTATCTTCATTTATAACATCTATATCTATAATACCCTTTTTTACATCAATTAAAATAGCCTTAGTAGCTTTTACTAACTCTTGCCTCCCGCCGTAGTTTAAAGCTATATTAAGGGTCATGCTTTTATTATCGATAGTTTTATTTATTGCCCTATTAACTTCTTTTTGAGCTAGGGTTGGTAGTTTTTTTATATCTCCTAGTACTTTTATTTTAACATCATTTCGATGGATTTTATCTAATTCATTTCTTATAAAAAGTATTAATAAATTCATTAATGCATCTATTTCTATCTTAGGTCTTTTCCAATTTTCCGTTGAAAAAGCATATAAAGTCAGGTGTTTTATTCCAATTTCTTTAGCACATTCAACTATTTCGACAACCCTATTCATACCTTCTTGGTGTCCTAGTTGCCTCGGTAAGGATCTTTTAGTTGCCCATCTACCATTGCCATCCATTATTATTGCAATATGTTTTGGTAAATTTGCCATATCTATCTCTAAACCCTCTTCTAATAGAAAATCCATATTAAACCTCCATTAAAACAAAACCCCTTCTTCAACTAAAGAAGGGGTTTTAGTTATATTTCCATAAGTTCTTCTTCTTTTTTTGCTGTTATTTCATCAATTACTGCAGTGTGCTTATCTGTTATCTTTTGCATTTCTTCTTCTGCTAACTTTCTATCATCTTCAGATAAGTCTTTGCTTTTCTCAAGTTTTTTTATCTTATCTATAGCTTCTCTTCTAGTGTTTCTAATAGCTACTTTTGCATTTTCGCAATTTTTTCTAACAACTTTTGTTAAGTCTCTCCTTCTTTCTTCAGTTAACTGAGGTATTATTAATCTTATTAATTTACCATCATTAGAAGGATTTAGACCTAAGTCTGACTTAAGTATTTCTTTTTCTATAATGGGTATAAGTGTTGCATCCCATGGTTGGATAACTAAAAGTCTTGGCTCTGGTGAAGAAATGCTGCTTATTTGTTTTAATGGTGTTATCTGCCCATAGTAGTCTACATTAATTCTATCTAGAAGTGCTGGATTAGCCCTTCCTGCTCTGATACTCTGTAATTCTTCTTTATAAACTGATATAGTTTTTTCCATTTTTGAAGTAGCTTCCTTGTATACATCAAGTACCATAATTATTCCTCCCCCACATGAGTTCCAATTTTTTTGCCCAAAACAACATTAGCTATATTACCAGGTTCATCAATACCAAACACTATTATAGGTATATTGTTATCCATGCACAAGGAAGTAGCGGTTGAATCCATTATCCCTAGGCCTAAGTTTAGTATATCAATATATTTTAATGTGTCAAACTTTTTTGCTTTTTCATTTAGCTTTGGGTCCGAGTCATAAACTCCATCTACACCTTTTTTAGCTAAAAGAATAACATCCGCTTCAATTTCAGCAGCTCTTAATGCAGCTGTAGTATCCGTAGAAAAGTATGGATTTCCAGTTCCGGCACCAAATATTACAATTCTTCCTTTTTCTAAGTGTCTCATTGCTTTTCTTCTAATATAGGGTTCTGCAATTTGTCTCATTTCTATTGCTGACTGTACTCTAGTTATAACACCCATATTTTCTAAAGCATCTTGTAGGGCTAGTGCATTCATCATGGTACCAAGCATACCCATATAATCTGAAGTAGTACGGTCCATATTTTTTGAAGATTTACCCCTCCAAAAATTACCCCCACCGACTACTATAGCGACCTCTGTGCCAAAATCATGCAATTGTTTTATCTGTGATGAAATACTTATTACAGTATCTGAATCTATGCCCGTACCATTTGGTCCAGCTAGAGCTTCTCCACTTAATTTTAAAACAATACGCCTAAAAATAGGTTCCATATTTACTCTCCTTGTGTAATATATTTATAAGTAGAACTTCCCTATTCTTATAAAAAAAATTTATTAAAAGGAGAACAGCCAGTGTTCTCCTATATTTATTACATGTTCATTTGCTTAGCCACTTCATCAGCAAAATTTTCTTCTTTTTTCTCTAATCCTTCCCCTACTTCATACCTTACAAATCTTCTAATAACTAGATTTTCTCCGATTTTAGAAATCTTTTGAGCTAAAAGTTCACTTATTTTAATGCTGGGGTCTTTAATGAAGCTTTGATCAAGCAGGCAAACTTCTTCGAAGAATTTTTCCATCCTTCCTTCAACGATTTTTTGAGCTATATGCTCAGGCTTGCCTTCATTTATGACTTTGTTTGTTTGTACCTCTTTTTCATGTTGAATTTCTTCATCAGTTAAATCATTTCTTGAAATAACTTTTGGATTTGCAGCAGCTACCTGCATTGCTAAGTCTTTAACAAATGTTTTAAACTCATCATTTTTAGCTACAAAGTCAGTTTCAGAGTTTACTTCAATTAACACTCCTATTTTACCGCCGTGGATATATGACTCAATTAATCCCTCTGAAGCAATTCTACCAGATTTTTTTGCAGCTGAAGATAATCCTTTTTCTCTAAGATAATCAATTGCTTTATCTATATCACCGTTAGTATGTTCTAATGCCTTTTTACAATCTAAGATACCAGCAGATGTTTTTTCTCTAAGTTCCTTTACTAAAGAAGCAGTTATTGCCATTATATACCTCCTAAATTTAAACACAAAGAGCTGTTATATAACAACTCTAGTAGTATTTTTTATATTAGTTTTCTTCTGTTTGTTCACCTTGTTTTGCTTCTATAACCGCATTTGCCATAGTTTCTGTTAATAATTTAACAGCTCTTATAGCATCGTCATTTCCAGGAATAATATAATCTATTTCATCTGGATCGCAATTTGTATCTACAATTCCTATAACAGGGATCCCTAATATATGGGCTTCTTGTACTGCAATTTTTTCTTTTCTTGGGTCGACTACAAATAAAACATCAGGAAGCTTTTTCATTGTCTTTATTCCACCTAAGAATTTTTCAAGCCTTTCTGCTTCATGATTTAGTTGAATAACTTCTTTTTTAGGAAGGACTTCAAATATTCCATCTTCTTTCATTTTTTCTAATTCGTGAAGTCTATCAATTCTTTTCTTGATTGTTTTGTAATTTGTAAGCATACCACCTAACCATCTTTGGTTAACATAATGCATGCCACACCTCTTCGCTTCTGTCTCTATTGCTTCTTGTGCCTGTTTCTTTGTTCCTACAAAAAGAACCCCTCCGCCGTCAGCAACGATTTCTTTCATAGCTGAGTATGCATCGTCGATTTTCTTTACAGTTTTTTGTAAGTCAATGATATAAATACCATTTCTTTCTGTAAAAATATACGGTGCCATCTTTGGATTCCACCTTCTTGTTTGATGTCCAAAATGAACACCTGCTTCTAATAAGCTTTTCATTGATACTACTGACATACTTTCACCTCCAAGTTTTTTCCTCCACATGAATCATATATCTTTGGACTCTATTGAGCACTACCATTAATATCATCATGTGTGTGTAATCACCATAGTATTATAACATAATAAACTGGCCAATACAAATAAGTTTTTTTATGTTTTTTTAACGGTTTTTTAAACTTTTTTAGTGCAATTTTTAAAATATTTTTAAATATATGCAAATAATTAATGACATCCAAAGATGCCATTAATTATTGCTTGTTTTTAAGTTCATAAATTAGTTTTTCATTTAATATTTTAATAAATGTTCCCTTCATCCCCAAGGATCTAGATTCAATAACCCCTGCACTTTCTAATTTCCTAAGAGCATTTACTATAACAGATCTTGTTATACCAACTCTATCAGCTATTTTACTTGCAACTAGGACTCCTTCCATACCATCCAATTCTCTAAAAATATGTCTCATAGCCTCTTCTTCTGAATAAGAAAGAGTTTCTATAGCCATTTTTACTATAGCTTTTTTACGATCTTCTTCTTCCAATTCTTCTGTTTTTGATTTAAGAATCTCCATGCCCACAACAGTAGCACTATATTCGCAAAGAATTAAATCAGAAACATTAAACTCTTCTCCAAATCTAGTTACAACTAGAGTGCCTAATCTATTTCCTCTTGAATTTATTGGAACAACGGTAGAAATTTTGTCAGGATAATTACATTCAGATACGTAGTCGAATACACAATCAGTAACTCCTTTGATATTTTCACTAGTTTCATTAATTCTCAAAAGCTCATCATTGTATTTTTTTGGGAATCTTCTATCATTCACAATTTCTGCATTAATGGTGTCACATTCAAATTTTTCTGATAAAGCAAATCCTAAGATTTTTCCTTTTTTGCTAGCAATATATACATTTGCCTCTAATATATCTGAAAGAATTTTGCTTAAATCTGAAAAAGAAACTTGGTTTGATGCATAACTTTGCAAGGCTTTATTTAGTCTTCTTGTTTTTTTTAATAAATTTTCCATTTAATCCCCCCTTTTTAAAAAATATATAAACAATTCAGAATTTTCATCATGTATATAAGATACTATATAAAAATGTCGCTGTACAGCATTATTTAATTTTTAGTTGTTTTAATATATCCACATTTTTCATCTAAGCATTTTACTACAGTTTTAGTCTTAAGTTTTTTTATAACCATTGGCCCATTGCACTGTGGGCATTTTTCTTTTATGGGTTCATCCCAGGATACAAATTCACACTTGGGGTAATTGTTACAACCAAAAAATATTCTCCCTTTTTTTGATCTTTTTTTAACGATTTCCCCACCACATGTTGGACATTTAACTCCAATAGTTTCAACAATAGCTTTTGTGTTTTTACAATCAGGATATCCAGGACATGCTAAAAATTTTCCAAATCGTCCATTTTTAACGACCATATTTTTCCCACATTTTTCACATATTACATCGCTTATTTCATCTTTTATTTCTATCTCATCTATTTCTTCTTCCGCAATCTTCAACTCTTTATAAAATTCTTTATAAAACTTTCTAACTACTTCTTTCCAATCTACATTTCCTGATGCAACCTCATCTAGTTCATTTTCTAATTTAGCTGTAAATTCTTCATTGATTACTTCTTTAAAGTACTCGGTTAAGAGTTCATTTACCAAATCCCCTAGTTCGGTTGGGTAGAAAGACTTGTTTTCTAGAGAAACATAGGATCTAGATAATATAGTTGCTATGGTAGGAGAATAAGTGCTTGGACGTCCTATTCCTAACTCTTCCATTATTTTAATTAAAGAAGCTTCAGTAAATCTTGCAGGTGCTTGTGTGAAATTTTGCTTTGGAATTAACTTATTTAAAGCTAAAACATCATTTTCCTTTAATTCAGGTAAAGTCATATCAGAAACTTCCTCATCTGTAGAAGAATATACTTTTAAAAAACCAGGAAATATTAGTTGTGATCCATTTGCTCTAAAAACATAGCTAGAATTTAAAATTGAAACGCTTAGTGTATCATATTCCGCAGCTTTCATTTGCGAGCCAATAAATCTATCCCAGATTAATTTATATAATTTAAATTGATCTTTTGTTAAATATTTTTTTATTTCTTCTGGTGTATAATCAATATAGGTTGGCCTTACTCCTTCGTGAGCATCTTGTGTTTCTTTTTTTTGTTTTCCAGAGTAATTTTTGCCACCATTGCTATATTTTACGCCAAAATTATTTATAATATATTCTTTTGCAGCACTGATTGATTCATTAGATAGCCTGGTAGAATCTGTCCTCATGTATGTTATCAAACCTGTTATTCCAGCAGATTTGATGTCTATACCTTCGTATAACTGTTGAGCTATCATCATAGTTTTCTTAGTTGTGAAATTTAACTTTTTTGACGAATCTTGTTGGAGAGTACTAGTTGTATAAGGTGGATAAGGATTCCTTTTTCTTTTACTTTTTTTTACATTATCAACAATAAACTTCTTGTCTTTTATTGTTTTTAAAATATTTTCAACTTCTTTTTCATTCTTTAAATCTTGTTTTATTTCTTTTTCATTTTGTTTTATACCATAAAAAGACGCTTCAAAATCTTCTTTTTCTTTTTTAAGCATAGCCTTTATAGTCCAATATTCTTGAGGGATAAATTCTTGTATTTCATTTTCTCGATCGCAAATCAGTTTAACAGCAACTGATTGGACTCTTCCAGCGCTTAAGCCCTTTTTTATCTTCTTCCAAAGTAAAGGGCTAATTTTATAACCAACTAGCCTGTCTAATACTCTTCTTGCTTGTTGGGAGTCTATTAAGTTTTTATCTAATTTTCTTGGACTTTTTATAGCTTGTTTCATTTTATCTTTAGTTATCTCATTAAATTCAACTCTGATCTTATCTGTATCATCTAATCCGAGTATATAGGCTAAATGCCAAGAAATTGCTTCGCCTTCTCTATCAGGGTCAGTTGCTAAAAATACTTTTTTAGATTTCTTTGCTTCCTTTTTCAACTCGTTTATTATTGGACCCTTGCCCCTAATGTTTATATACTCTGGTTCAAAATCCTCTTCAATCAATACACCTAATCTACTTTTAGGTAAATCCCTCAAATGTCCTACAGAAGCAACTACATTATAATTTCTACCTAACATTTTTTTTATAGTCTTTGCTTTAGCAGGAGACTCAACTATTACTAAATTCTTCGCCAATATTTACACCTCCAAAGCAAATAGAATCAATTAAGCATAAAGACTCTACTGCCCATTTCCCTAACAACACTCTTCATTTCAAGTATCATTATTATGCTTATAACTGTCTGTATGTCTATACCAGTGTTTAAAGATATTATATCGCAATGTAGTGGACCTGTTTTCAATTCATTTACAATTTTCTTTTCAGATTCACTAAGTGAAATTTCTAAAATTTCCTCAAACTTTTTGTTGTTTTTCATAAGCTTAAGTTCATCAATCTCCCTTAAGATATCATCAATATCCAAAAGAGGGATTGCACCATCTCTAATTAAGAGATTGGTACCCTTACTATATAAACTATTAATATTCCCAGGAACTGCAAACACATCTTTACCTTGATTAATCGCATGACTAGAAGTGATTAAAGAACCAGATTTTTCCTGAGCTTCAATGACAATTACACCTAGGCTAAGACCAGAAATAATTCTGTTTCGCATAGGAAAATGAAAACTTAATGGTTCACATCCTAATGGAAACTCACTAATTAAACAACCATTATTTGGAATATCCTTATATAGGTTCTTATTTGTTTTTGGATATATATTGTCAATTCCATTTCCTAACACTGCAATTGTCCTTCCACCAGCTTCTAGTGCAGATAAATGAGCTATACTATCTACACCATAAGCTAAACCACTTATAACTGTCACTCCAATACTTGCTAATTCTTTTGCGAATTTTTCACTGGCCCATTTGCCATATGCTGTTAGCTTTCTAGAACCTACTATTGCGATAGATAAATTATCATCATCTATGTAAGAGCCTTTTTGATAGATTACCCTAGGCCTATCTTCAATATTTTGTAATCTGTGAGGATAATCTTTATCAAGATCAGTTATAATCTTTATACCCAAGTCTTTAGCTTTAGTCTTTTGATTTTGTGTCTCTTTTTCAAAGTTAGATGTTTTAAGTTTGCTTTGCATTGCTTTACTTAATAAATTAATATCTATTAGATGACCTTTGTTTAATTTATGTATTTCTCGTATGTCCCCTAGGTAGGTCTCTAGTTTTGTAATTTTATCACTTAGTATACCTAGTTGATTAAGCCATATTAAAGTATCGCGTCTACTATATTGCATAATTTTACCCCCAATATTTTTTATCTAAGCTACGATAGCCTATAGCTTCAAGTAAGTGGTTTTCATTTATAGTATCTGATTCATCTAAATCTGCTATAGTTCTTGCAACTTTTAAAATTTTATTAAAGGTCCTGCCGCTAAACCTATATTTGTCAAAGGCACTTTTCATTATTTTTTCACTATTTGAATTTAGCTTGCAATATTTTTTTATATCTTTATTAGACATTTGTGAATTAGTAAGTATATTCAATTTTATAAATCTATTTTCTTGAATATTTCTAGCTTTTATGACGTTTGTCTTTATCTCATTTGAGGATTTCGCAGGAATTACACTATTTAACTCTTCATATTTTACTGGTAATACCTCAATATGTAAATCTATTCTATCTAATAAAGGGTGGCTTATTTTACCCAAGTATTTATCTATTTGACTTTGTGTACATGTACACTGATGTAATGGGTCTCCATAATAACCACATGGACATGGATTCATAGAGGCAACAAACATAAATTCAGATGGAAAAGTTAAAGATGCGCTGGCTCGTGAGATATGAACAAAACCATCTTCTAAAGGTTGTCTTAAAATTTCCAATACACTTTTTTGGAATTCTGGTAATTCATCAAAAAATAGAACTCCATGATGGGCTAAAGAAACTTCACCTGGTCTTGGAATCTTTCCGCCGCCTATAATTGAAACTCCAGAAGATGAGTGATGAGGAGCTCTAAAAGGTCTTTCTTTTATAAGCCTATTGCTTTCTAACAATCCGGATATACTGTATAGCTTTGTCACTTCGATAGACTCTTCTAAATTTAATTGAGGTAGTATTCCGGGTATCCTTCTAGCTGCCATAGTCTTACCCGAGCCTGGTGGACCTATTATTAAAATATTATGGCCTCCTGCAGCAGATATTTCCATTGCTCTTTTTAATCCTTCTTGCCCTTTTATATCGGCAAAGTCAAATAAAGTTTCTTCATTAGAATCTAATAAATTATCCTCAATTAATTTATATGGCCTTATATCTATTTCATTGTTTAAATACTGAGTGAGCTCAGTAAGGTTTTCTACAGGTATAATATCAATATCCTCAATAATTGAACACTCTTCTTTATTGCCACTGGGAATAATGCATCTTTTAATTCCGCTTTCTCTCATAGAAATTACCATAGGTAAGGCACCAACAATTTTATTGATATTACCATCTAATGATAATTCTCCAATAAACAAGGTATCTGATATTTTATTATCACTGATATTTCCACTTGCAGATAATATGCCAATAGCTATAGCTAAATCTATTTGAGAACCATCTTTTTTAAGATTAGCCGGAGCTAGATTAATAGTAATTCTACTTAATGGGAACTCAAAACCACTATTTTTTATTGCAGTTCGCACCCTTTCTTTTGATTCTTTAATAGCTGTATCCGGTAATCCCACAATTGTAAACATAGGCAACCCTCGGGATAAGTCACATTCTACCTCTATTAAAGAACCATCTAAACCTAGCAATACGCAAGTAAATACTTTAGAATACATAGTATCTCTCCTTATATTATGATAATTTATAAAGAAAAAGCGTTTTCAAAGTGATTAATAGCTTGTTTTTCTAATGGATAGACTTCTATAACATCAAATCTTATTTGGACATCATGTAAGTTAAATTTTTGTATATACATTAATGAGGCATTTACTATTTTTTTTTGCTTTCGAGCATTTACTGATTCATATGCGTTGCCATATTTATGGTTATTCCTCGTTTTAACTTCAATAAAAGTTAAGATTGACTTATCATATGCTATAATATCAACTTCTCCAATTTTATTCCTATAATTCTTTTCTATAATTGCATATCCTTTGGAGACTAAATATTCTATCGCAAGTTGTTCACCAAGTTTTCCTGTTGTTATATTTGTTTTCATTACTTACCTTCCAATATCTTCTTTATAAAAGTTTTTCTATGATTTACAGTTGGTCCAAGTTCTCTAATTGCTTGAATATGAGTTTTAGTGCCATAGCCTTTATTGTTAAGCAAATCATAACCAGGGTGAAACTTATCCCATTCTACGCACAATCTATCCCTATAAACTTTTGCAACTATTGAAGCTGCCCCTATCCCATGAACTAAATTGTCTCCATTAATTATACTTCTTTGAGCTATATTTGTTTCTATAGTTTCAGCATCAATTAACACTATACTAGGCATTATGCTTTCTTTTAAATTTGCTAGAAGATTTTCTAATGCTTTTTTCATTGCTAATCTAGTTGCTTGTTTTATATTTATTCTATCCACAATCTGAGCATTAACAGAACCAAATCCAACACCCAGGGAGTTATTTATAATATAGTTATATAGAAGTGCTCTCTTTTTAGCTGATAATTTTTTAGAATCTCCAGAGCCCTCAATAGTATAAAATGGTGGTAGTATTATAGCAGCGGCTACAACTTCACCATACAAACAGCCCCGACCTACTTCATCAATACAAGCTATGTAGCGATGACCATTTTCATATAATTCTTGTTCTATCTGAAACAATTTACACACCTCTTTGAGGGTATTCTAAACTCAATTTGCCAATGATTCCTTTTCTGAATTCTTCTAAAATAATTCTACTAGTCTTTTCATAATCAACTTCACCTAGTTTCGCTAAAGCACCCCTTTTAAAAGCAATTTCTTCCATTATTTCTAAAGGAGATTTATCCAAGAGGTTTATTTTATATCTTTTTTGAATTAATTCAGGATTGATAGATAACAATTTCTCGATTAATTTTAATGCTAAAGTTTCTGTATCTAAGATTTCATCTTTAATCGCACCAGTGAAAGCAAGGTTTACCCCAACTTGCTTGTCTTCAAATTTGGGCCACAAAATACCTGGGGTATCAAGCAATAAGATATCTCCTTTGCTTTTTACCCATTGGGTAGTCTTAGTAATCCCTGGTCTATTTCCAATTTTAGCACTTTTCTTTTTTACAAGAGAATTTATTATTGTAGACTTACCAACATTTGGTATACCTAATATCATAGCTCGTATCGGTTGATTTATTATACCTTTTTTCTTGCTGTTAATTCTTTTCTTATCCATTATTTCTTTTGTAATTGAAATAAGTGTATCTATTCCCTTTCCACTTTGCGAATTGACTAAAACAGAATTTATCCCTTGATCAATAAAATACTCTTGCCATAATTTATTAGCTTTTTTATCTGCAAGATCTTCTTTATTTAATATTATTATCCTAGGCTTAGAAGCTACTATTTCATCTATAACTGGATTCCTGCTGCTATAAGGAATCCTTGCATCTAAAAGTTCAAATACTATGTCTATCAAAACAAGATTACTTTGTATAGATTCTTTAGTTTTTTTCATATGCCCAGGATACCAATTTATATTCATATTCATATTTTATTAACACCCACTATATAAAAATGGGGACTGAAACAGTCCCATTTTAGTAAATTCTCTTTTCCTTAACTTTAGCTGACTTTCCTAATCTTGTTCTTAGGTAGAATAACTTAGCTCTTCTTGCTTTACCTTTTCTTACCACCACTATTTTGGCAATTCTTGGCGAATGAATAGGGAATGTTCTTTCAACTCCTACGCCATATGATAGCCTTCTTACCGTAAATGTCTTTCTTGCACTCTTACCTTGTATTTTCAAAACTGTACCTTCAAAAATTTGAATTCTCTCTCTGGTGCCTTCTACAATTCTATAATGTACTTGAACAGTATCACCTACATTAAATATAGGCAAATCAGTTCTTAATTGATCCTGTTCTATCATCTTAATCAAATCCATTTTGTTTCCCCCCTCTTTCCTAGACGTTCTTATCCATTAAGAATAGAGGACCGCCCTTAATCATATCTATGGTATTATAGCATATAGAATATTCCAATTCAACTTTCTTTTGAAATTCGCTTAATTAGATAATCTAGTAGTTCTAACTCGTTTTTTAAATTTATAGATTTATTTATTAAATCAGGTCTTTTCTCCAAAGTGATCCTAAAAGATTTTAATTTTCTCCAATTGTCGATTTTCTCATGGTCTCCGCTAAGTAGTATCTCAGGTACTTTCTTTTTTTCAAAAATGCGTGGCCTAGTATACTGTGGATATTCTAACAAGCCATTGTAGTGAGATTCTACTTCAAAAGACTCATTTGAAGCTAATACACCAGGTATAAGTCTTATTATGGAATCAATTAATACCATCACGGGAATTTCTCCACCAGTTAACACATAATCCCCTATTGATATTTCTTCATCTACATAATTCTCAATTATTCTATTATCGATACCTTCATAGTGACCAGCTAACAATATTATATGTGATTCATTAGATAAGGTCTTAGCTTTTTCTTGAGTTAAAACTCCACCTTGCGGAGACAAGTAGATTACTTTAGATTTTTCTGATTTACGCGCTTTTATAGCTTCGGCAAGAGGTTCTGGTTTTATTACCATACCCTTTCCACCACCGAATGGATAATCATCAACTTTTTTGTGCTTGTTATTAGAATAATCTCTAATATTGGTTGTATTAATATTTATAATTCCATTCGTAATTGCTCTACCAACTATACTGTAATTGTAAAGAAAGTCAAAAACCTCTGGAAACAAAGTTAATATGTCAATTTTCATTCTATCATTCCTTCTATTGGATCGATAACAATTAGATTTTTGTCAATATCAATAACTTTAATAAATTCAGAAACTGCAGGAATAAGAAATTCTTTTTTTTCGTGTGTTAAAACAACATAAACATCATTTGCACCGCCTTGGAGAACATCAATTAATAAACCAAGTTCTTTACCATCTTGGAGCAGAACCTTGCAACCAATTAAATCTGATATAAAATAATGGTTTTCTTGAAGTTTAACTCGATTCTTTTTATCAACATAAATAAATTGTTCTTTGTACTTTAACACATCATTTATGTTTTCTAAGTTTTTAAAGCTTAATATTGCAAAACCCTTATGGACTTTAACTTCTTTAATAATAACTTCTTTCTTAGAATCACCAATATAGACTTTCTCCAAGTGGAAGAATCTATCTAAAGAGTCTGTTAAGGGATAAATCTTAAGTTCTCCTTTTATCCCATGCGTATTTATTATTTTACCTATAATAGTATAATTCATGCTACACCTGCTATCAAAAAATTAGTTTTATTGAATTATTTCTACAACGACTCTCTTATTATCTTTTATTGCAGCGGCTTTTACGACTGTTCTTATAGCTTTAGCTATTCTACCTTGTTTACCTATTATTTTGCCCATGTCTTCAGAAGCTACCTTTAACTCAATAATAATTGATTGAGAACCTTCTATTTCATTTACACTGACCTCATCTGGATTATCTACAAGTGCTTTTGCAATAAATTCTACTAATTCACCCATTGATCTAACCTCCATAATCTACTCTTCAGTCTTCTCTTCTGCTTGTTCTGGTATTTGTTTTTCTATTTCTGTTTCTGTTTGTTCTTCTATTTGTTCCTCTATTTTTGTTTCTGTTTCTGTTTCTGTTTCTGCTTGCTCTTCTGTTTGTTCTTCTCTTTGATCAAATACCCCATTATCTTTGAATAATCTTTCAACTGTTATGCTTGGCTTTGCACCCTTGTTAATCCATTCTAAAGCTTTTTCATTGTCAACTTTTACTAGCTTTGGCTCTGTAAGTGGATTGTAATATCCTAATTCTTCAATAAATCTGCCGTCTCTAGGTGCTCTTGAATCAGCAACAACTATTCTAAAGAAAGGAACTTTTTTTGTACCCATTCTTTTTAATCTTATTTTAACTGCCATTTGTTTCACCTCCTGCTGAATTAGTATTTATTAGAAAAAGGGAAATCCTGTTTTCCCTCTCTTCTTCGTTTGTTTGCTCATACCAGAAAATTTTTTCATCATTTTTTTCGTCTCTTTAAATTGTTTTAACAATTTATTTACTTCTTGAACATTTGTACCACTACCTATCGCTATTCTCTTTCTTCTGCTACTATTAATTATATCAGGATTATTTCTTTCTTTTTTTGTCATGGATTTAATAATAGCTTCTATACTTGTTAGCTCATTATTATCAACATTTAGGCCTTTTAATGCTTTTGAATTCATACCAGGAATCATTCCCAACAATTCATCTAGTGGGCCCATATTTTTCATTTGATCTAATTGTTCTAAAAAATCATCAAAGGTAAATTGATCGGTTCGCATTTTTCTTTCAAGTTCAATAGCTTTTTTCTCATCTATGCTAGATTGTGCTTTTTCTATTAAACTTAGTACATCCCCCATGCCTAAAATTCGAGAAGCCATCCTATCAGGGTGGAATGTTTCAAGCTGATCAAGCTTTTCTCCCATTCCAACAAATTTAATTGGTTTTTGAGTTACAGCCCTAATTGATAAAGCAGCACCACCTCTGGCATCGCCATCTAATTTAGTAAGTATAATACCAGTAATATCTAATTGCTGGTTAAAGGCTTCAGCCACATTTACAGCATCTTGACCTGTCATAGCATCTAATACTAACAGTATATCGTTTGGGTTTGTAGCTTTTTTAATATCTGTAATTTCCTGCATTAAGCTCTCATCGATGTGGAGCCTACCTGCAGTATCCATAATTATATAGTCATTTGCATGTTTTTTACCATGTTCTAATGCCGCTTTTGCTATATCAACGGGGCTATGTTTATCTCCCATTGAAAAGACAGGAACCCCTACCTTTTCTCCAACTACTTCCAGTTGTTTTATAGCTGCTGGTCTATAAATATCGCAAGCAACTAAAAGAGGTCTTTTATTTTGCTTTTTTAAATTGTTAGCAAGTTTTGCAGCAGTTGTAGTCTTACCTGCTCCCTGTAAACCACACATTAAGATTACAGTTGGAGGATTTGGCGATATATTAAGCTTAGATTCTTTTTCACCCATTAATCCCGTTAATTCCTCATTAACAATTTTTATTATTTGCTGTCCAGGTGTTAAACTTTCAAGAACTTCAGAACCTAAAGACCTTTCTTTTATTTTTTTTATAAAATCTCTTACTACTTTAAAGTTTACATCAGCCTCGAGAAGAGCTAATCTCACCTCACGTAAAGTTGCATCAAGGTCTTTTTCACTAATCTTTCCTTTACCTCTTAATTTCCCCAATGCGTTCTGAAGTTTTTCTGACAAACTTTCAAATACCAATTTAAGAAACCTCCCATATATTATATAATTACTCTTGAAATTGCTTCTTCGATTTCTTGAGACATATTAATTATATCTTTATTCTTAGCCTTTATTCCTATCTCTTTTATTTCCAATGCTAAGTGTCTAATCTCTTTAATTGCACTTTGGCTAGATTGAAACTTATCAACCAGTCCCAATTTTTCTTCATAATTAAAGAGCTTGTCCTCAGCTCTCTTTAAAGTATCAAATACCCCTTGTCTAGTTATGTCTAAATACTCTGCAACTTCAGTTAAAGAATAGTCATTTAGATAGTATAACTCAATAATTTGATATTGTTTTGGGCTAAGTAGCTTTCCATAAAAGTCAAAAAATATATTTACCTTAAGTAATTTTTCCATTTCATCACCAACTTAAAATACTGTCAAGCTTTATACCTGACAGTATTATATTAGACCAAATATAATCCCTTGTCAATAGAATAATTAAAAAATTTGATGAAAGCTAAAAATTGATTGATTTAATTAAAAATTGCATCTATAAAGCTGTCCACATCAAATGGTTGCATATCATCAATCCCTTCACCAACGCCAATTGCTTTTATAGGAAGATTTAATTCTGTTTGCAGTGCTATTGCTACTCCACCTTTAGCAGTGCCATCTAGTTTAGCTAGGATTATTCCTGTTATATTTGCAACTTCTTTAAATACTTTAGCTTGACTTATGGCATTTTGCCCTGTTGTTGCATCTAATACCAATAAAATCTCTTTGGTTGCTTCGCTATAGTCTCTATCAATTATTCTGAATATCTTATTTAATTCATTCATCAAGTTAGTTTTGTTATGAAGTCTGCCAGCGGTATCGCATATTAAAATATCGGTTTTTCTAGCTTTTGCAGCTTGAATCCCATCAAAAATTACTGCTGCAGGATCAGCACCTTCATTATGAGATATTATGTCAACACCTGCTCTATTACTCCATTCATTAAGCTGTTCAATAGCAGCAGCTCTAAAAGTGTCTCCAGCAGCAATTAGTACTTTCTTACCATTATTTTTAAAAGCATAAGCAAGCTTACCAATAGTGGTAGTTTTGCCAACACCATTTACTCCTACAACTAATATTACTGATGGATGTGGTTCTAGTAAGAAGTTATTGTTTTTCACAGATTCTTGCATAACACTTTTTATTTCATTTTTTAATAAAATTCTAACTTCAGTTGAGTCGGAAACTTTTTCTTCTTTTATTCTTAACTTTAATCTATCAATTATTTTAATAGTAGAGTTTACACCTATATCTGCTGAAATTAAAATATCTTCAAGTTCATCGAAAAGCTCATCATCTACTTTTTTGTAAATATTTAAGACATCTTCTATCTTGCTAGACATTTCTTTTCTAGTCTTAGAAAGTCCGGACTTTAACTTTTCTAAGAATCCTATACTATTAACATCTGATTTAATACTTGATGATTCTAAGTTAGAATCATTTGATTCTTTTATATTATTTTCTTTGTTTGTTTTTTTAAACCAGTTAATCATTTAGTCCTCCTTATATAGCAACTTCATTAAAATCTTTTAATTTTATGGATAATAGTTTACTAATACCATCTTCTTCCATTGTTACTCCATATAAGACATCAGCAATTTCCATTGTTGTCTTTCTGTGAGTTATCAAAACAAATTGTGTTTGTTTGTCAAGTTTTTCTAAATAATCAGTATACCTTGTTATATTAGCTTCATCTAAAGAGGCATCTATTTCATCTAGTATACAAAAAGGCGAAGGTTTAATCCTTAATATTGCAAATAAAAGTGCAACTGCTGTTAGATCTCTTTCTCCTCCTGAAAGGAGTGTAAGACTTTGCAATTTTTTACCGGGAGGTTGTGCCATAATTTCTATTCCAGCCGATAAAATATCCTCTCCATCATAAATCTCTAACCTAGCTTTACCTCCATTAAATAGTTCAGAAAAAGTTTCTCCAAAGCTTATATTAATTTTATCGAATGTTTGCTTAAAGCTAGCGCGCATTTTCCTATCAATATCTTTAATGACAAGCTCGATATCTTCTTTAGCAATATTTAAATCTGATAGCTGCTTTGAAAGAAAGTCATATCTTTCGCTCACAGCTTTATATTCTTCTATATAAGAAATATTTACATTTCCCAATTGTTTGATTTTATCTTTTAAATATATAACAGAATTTCTTTCCTTTTTCATATCTGTTATCTCAAATTTATATGACAAAGCAGAGTTGTAATCTAATTCATAATCAGTTATAAGCCTTTCTGTAATTGTTTCAATTTGTATATTAGCTTTTGTTTTTTCAATTTCTAGCTTATTTATATCTCTTTCCAATTGAGTTAATCTCATATTAAATGCTTTTAACATTTCACCATATTCATATAATTTGTTCATTTTTTTATCTTTTAAAGCAATTAATTTATTTAAATCATCAGATTGTAAATTTTCATTTAGCGAGAAATTTTCTAAATTTGTCTTAAGTGTGTTATGTTCTTCAGTATTTAAGATTAAGAGATCTTTTGCTTCTTTAATCTTAATAGTTATTGATTCAATATTAGTACTTATATCTGCTAAATCTTTTTTATTTTGGTTGATTAATCTGTTCTTCTCAGTAATTTCTAAATCCATTTGATTAATTATTATCTTTAAATCTGTTATTTTTTCATCAAATTGTTCTTTCTTAGTTTTTAACTCTTCCAATATACTTTCTGATTCTTTAATTTCAAGCTTAAGTTCTAGCATTTTGGCATTCATTTTATCATTTTCTTTTTTTAATATAACTTCTTTATTTATTAAATTATCAGCTTCAGTTTTTAACTGCTCTTCTTCCAGTTTTATTCTTTGAATATCATTATTTATTCTATCCAGGTCCATAGACATATTTCTAATGGTGTTATTTAAATTAATTAGGCTTGTCTTTATTTTTTCTTCTTCAAGCTTTACTATATTTAAAGTTTTATTATTAGTATTTAAGTTTTCAATTTTAATCTTAAGAGTGTCATTATATGCGCTTATACTATCTTTAATGTTTAGAGTTT
This sequence comes from uncultured Gudongella sp., assembly GCA_964604145.1. Taxonomy (GTDB): domain Bacteria; phylum Bacillota; class Clostridia; order Tissierellales; family Tissierellaceae; genus Gudongella. The sequence continues at coordinate 32,426 of CAZRXS010000006.1, forward strand.
TTTTTGATAGATCTTTCATTATATTTTTTCTATTTAAAATACTAATGCTAGAATTCTTAAAACTACCACCGGTTAAGCTGCCTCCAGGATTTATTAGATCACCTTCTAGTGTTACAATTCGAGTTTTAAAAGCAGTTTTTTTAGAGTATAAAATTGCACTACTTATCTCTTTAACTACTATGGTTTTTCCTAATAAATATTTAAATATATTTTTATATTTGGCATTGTATTTTATAAGTTCATCTGCAGTTCCTAAAATTTCATAATCTTTTTTTATTTGTTCTGGAATGCTTATAAAACTAGTCTTTACTGTATTTAGAGGTAAAAATGTAGCTCTCCCCTTTTTTTCAGTTTTTAAATATTCAATCAGTTTCTTTGCTGCTAAATCATCCTCTACTACTATATTTTGAACCGAGGAGCCAAGTGCAATCTCAATCGCATTAATATAGGCCTTGTCAACTTCAAAAAGATCAGCAATAACACTAATAAAACCTTTATTTAATTCAGGGTTTTTATTGACAGCTTTTACAATGTCTTTAACACTCTGATAGTATCCTTCATATTGAGATTCCATTTTTTTATATATTTCCATAGAGTTGACCGTACTATTTAATTTATTTTCTTTTTCAATTAAGATATTTTTTAAAGATAAGATCTCTTTATTGATTTTTTCTGCACTATTAATTATTGTAATGCTCTCTGACTTTTTAGCTTCTAAAAGTGATTTATTTGTTTTTAAATCATTATTAAGACAATTAATATTATTTTCTATTTCTAGCTTTTTCTTATGCATTTTTTTTAATTCTAGGTCAATTTGTTTGTTTCTTTTGTTAAAATTATCTAAAAAAAGAGCAGTCATGTTTATTTCACTTCTTTTATCAGATAAATTATTATATAAAAGCATCATCTGGTTTTTAAGTTCTGATGTTTTAGAATCTTGTAATTCTATATCTTTAATTAATATATTTCTATTATTTGCTATTTCAATTTGATTAGATAGAGATTCATTTTTTTGTTCTATTAATAAATTTAATTCATTATCTGTAGTGTATTTATTATGCCCATTGGACAATAATATAGTATTTTTTTCTAATTCTTCTTCTAAACGCTCGATTTCTTTATTCAGATATATTGCTTTTTCCTCAATTATTCTTAAATCAGTGTTGCTTTTTTCATATGACTGTACATTTTCTAACTTTAATGTTCTTTTATCTTCAATTTGTTTTTCCAATAATGCAAGATCGCTTTTTACTTCTAGATAATGTTTATCAGAAGCTGTATTATCATTTTCAATTACATCTTTTTCTCTACTTAATATTATTTGTTTCTCGTCGATAGTTTTGAGTTTTTTATTTAGTTTATCTATATCCATAAGTAAAAGGTTTACGTCAATTTTCCTAAGTTTATTAAATAAATATTGAAATTCAATTGCTTTATCAGACTCAATCTTTAGATTGTCTTTTTGGGCTTTTATTTCTTGTAGGAGATCTCCTATTCTTATAAGGTTTGTTTTAGTTCTTTCAAGCTTTCTTAAAGCTTCTTGTTTCTTCGCCTTATACTTTATTATTCCTGCCGCTTCTTCAAAAATATTTCTTCTATCCTCAGGTTTATTGGATAGTATTTCATCAATTTTTCCTTGGCCAATAATTGAATATCCATCTTTACCAATACCTGTATCCATAAATAACTCTCTAATATCTTTTAATCTGCAAATATTTTTGTTTATATAATATTCACTCTCTCCAGAGCGGAACATCCTTCTTGTTACAACTACTTCTCTGTATTCTATGGGAATTTTACCTTCTGCATTGTCAAAAGAAATAGAAACTTCAGAATAACCTAGTGCTTTTCTTTTCTCTGTTCCAGAAAAGATTACATCCTCCATCTTATTCCCTCTAAGACTTTTTACGCTTTGTTCGCCAAGAACCCATCTAATGGCATCTGAGATATTGCTTTTTCCACTTCCATTTGGCCCTACAATTGCAGTTATTCTATCGTTAAATACTACTTCTGTTTTATCAGCAAATGATTTAAAGCCCTGAATTTCAACTTTCTTAAGGTACAATTGTAGCACCTCCATTTAAATAATATTTTCTTATTTTTGTTAAAAACAATCTAAAATAAATATTTATCAATATAATCCTTCATTATCTGGATTAAATCAATCCAGAATTCGCTTTCATCAACTTTTAATTTTATTAAATATTTATCCATATTTTTAGCAAATATGCTTAACTTAGCAATTCCAAGAACCTCCATTATTTCATGCTTGTTTTTGCTTTTTTGTCCTGAAATCACTGAAGTATATAGATTTGAACAAGTTATTGAAACTTTTTTAAAACTTAGATCAATCTTTTCAGCCTGCATATAATCTAGAAATAAAGTTTTGAATACCCTTTCTTCTACTAATTGTCTAAGGGCTGGGTGAAAAGGTCCACCAACTACATCTTTACCCAATTGAATATTTTCAGTAGTTTGTAGCCCAATTCTTATAACAGGTATATTATTTGCAGTAAATAGCATTAATATTTTTGCAGAAATATCAATTGTATCTTCTAATGATATGGGAGTATACAAATTATTATTCATTAAAAATTCCAATTTAGTATTTTTAATAACTAGGGTGGGATAAATTCTAATAAATGATGGTCCTATTTGGAGTATTTTTTTTGCTGTCAACAATGACTTTTCTTTGCTATCATAGGGTAGGCCAAGCATCATTTGAAGCCCTAAGTTAAAACCATTTTCCTTTATTAATTTACTTGATTTATAAACAACAGCATCGTTGTGGCCTCTCTCACTTTGTTCTAATACATCAAGATCTAATGATTGAACACCCAATTCTATGGTATTAACTTTAAAGGTCTTTAACATTTCTAAAATATCAAGGTCAATAGCATCAGGTCTTGTTGACAATCTTATCTCATTTATTAAGCCCATTTCTTTATATTTAAAGGCTACCTTTAATAAGTTTTTTTGTTCTGTAATATGGATTGCAGTAAAGCTACCCCCAAAAAAAGCCACTTCAATAAAAGAATCTTCTTTAAATGTTTCTAAATGGTCTTCTATAATTTTTTCAACTTCCACTTCTGTTATACTACTATTTACTCCGGTTATTTTTCTTTGGTTACAAAATACACAATTGTGTGGACAACCATAGTGAGGTACAAAAATTGGTATTATATAATGTTTAGTCATAATCCTCACCCATTAAAATCAGTGCTTCCTTAGCAGATAACTGAGCAGCTTCTTTTTTATTTCTTCCTATGCCTGAGCCTATTACATCACCATTGAATAATACATCAACATAAAAAATTTTATCGTGGTCTGGCCCTATTTCATCTACAACTTTATATTCTATGACGCCTTTAGTGTGTTTTTGTAATCGCTCTTGCAGTTCTGTTTTATAATCAATAAAGAGATTTCCTTTAGCAACGGCTTTAACAATATCAATTTCAAAATTTTTCAAAAGAAAATCTTTTACATTGTTGTAGTCGCTGTCAAGGAAAATAGCACCGGTAATCGCCTCGCTAACATCCGCTAAAATAGAATCTCGATCTCTACCTCCAGTGACTTCTTCTCCTTTTCCCAGCAGGAGAAATTTCCCCAGATTTATCTTTCTAGCAACCATTGCTAAGGATGATTCACATACAACCTTGGCTCTGATTTTTGTTAATTCCCCTTCAGGATAAAATGGGTATTTCATAAATAAATTTTCGCTAACAACAAGTCCCAAAACTGTATCTCCTAAGAATTCCAGTCTTTGATTGCTTTTACTTGGGTGTAAGCCGTGTTCATTAGCATATGAGCTGTGAGTTAATGCAGTCACTAATATATCTAAGTCTTTAAACTTATATTTTAATTTTTCCTGAAGTTCTTCAAGTTTAGAAAGATTAGGGTAATCTATCATCTTTTTCCTCCATATATTTTCAACTACATTCTATTCTTAATATAGCTTTCCGCTTCTCCAACAGTTGTAATTTTTTCTACATCATCATCTAATACTTCTAATTCAAACTCATCTTCAAGTGACATTATTAATTCCACAAGATCCAAAGAATCAGCATTCAAATCATCATTAAAAGATGTTTCTCTTGTAATATCCTCTTCTGAAATATCAAACTGAGCAGAAATAATGTGAATAATCTTTTCTAATATCATAATATATCTCTCCTTTTTATTTAAAGTTTGTTTCTATAATTGATATAATATCTTTTTCAATAAAAGTTTTTAAATGTATAATTCCATTTTTAAATGCATAGTAGTCAGAGCTACCATGTGCTTTTACTATTGGTTGCTTAGTCCCTAATAATGGCGCACCTCCATACTCTCTATAATCAAGCATTTCTTTTAATTTTAATATCTCTGGTCTTAGCAACATTGCACCTAGCTTTGATTTTGTGTTTCTAACAAAAGCTCTTTTTAGTAATGTAAAAATAGACTTTGCCATTCCTTCTGTAAGTTTTAAAATTATGTTTCCCACAAATCCATCACATACTATTACATCGACAATACCATCAGGCAGGTCTCGGGCTTCAACATTCCCTATAAAATTAATATCTCTCTTTTTAATTAGAAGATAAGCATCTCTTGTAAGTTGATTTCCTTTTTGTTCTTCTATGCCAACATTTACTAATCCTATTTTTGGATTTTTGATATTCATAACATTTTCCACATATATAGAACCCATCATTGCAAACTGTTCTAAATACTCTGGTTTTGAATCCATATTTGCCCCTGCATCAACTAACAAAGAAGCTCCCTTAGTTGTAGGGTATATAACAGTTAAGGCTGCTCGATCAATTCCATCAATTCTCTTTACAATAAAAAGACCTCCAGCAAGCAATGCTCCTGTGTTGCCAGCAGATATTACTCCATCTCCTTTGTTTTCTGTCATTGCTTTTAAAGCTACTACCATTGAACTATCTTTTTTCTTCCTAATAGCTACCGTAGGATTATCAGTGTTCTCTATTTTTTCTGATGCATGTAATATCGTTATTTTATCCTTTGGATAATTATATTTGCTTAATTCTTTTTCTAAAAGCTCTGTTGGCCCTGTGATAATGATTTCTATATTATGTTCTTTTATAGCTTCAATCGAACCTCTTACCGTTGACTCAGGTGCATTGTCACCACCCATACCATCTACTATTATCTTCATATTATTTATCTCCTAAGTAAAATTATATTTTCTAATCTTTTATACAATTTAAAAAAGACTTCAAATAAAAATAATAAAGAAGCCTTTTATGAAACTCAAAATGAAAGTTCCTTATAGAAAGTAAAAAAGTAGAAATTCCTATTCTTTATAAAAAAAGATAGTGAAGCTAATCACTATCTTTTTAGAGCCTACTCGACTACAATCGCTTCTCTTTCCTTATAATAGCCACAGCTTTTACAAACTCTATGTGGTTGTTTTGCCTCATGACATTGTGGGCATTCAACAACTGTTACTTTATTCAGCCTATATGAAGAAGCTCTTCTCTTATCTCTTCTGGTTTTAGACGTTTTTCTCTTTGGTACTGCCATTTAAAACACCTCCCTAATCATTTAAAGAAAGTTCCCTCAATTTTTGAAATTGCAAATTACCGGTTTCAATTTCACACTTGCAAGTATCTTTATTAAGATCTATTCCACATGCAGGGCACAATCCTTTGCAATTTTCGTTACACAAATTTTTCATTGGTACAGAACTTAGTATCTGGTCCCACACATACTCTAAAAGATTAACTTTGTTGTCGAAGTAATTTATTATATCTTCTGAATCATCAAAATCTTTTACGTTCTCTCTGCCTTTTTTTTCTAGTTTTCCAGATAATTTAAAGTTTATCTTTTTTTCAGTTTTTGTTAGGCATCTATCACAAATAGATTTGTATAGATAACTACCTTTAAGAGTCAATATTAAGTTTTTATCAGCCTTGTAAACTTCACCCGTTACGGATATGGGATGAATCGAATTGTAACCATCTAATTTCCGTATATCTTTTTCTTCAAAATCAAAAGAAAACCTGTAAACTATTTCATTATTAACTAGAAAATGTGATAAGTCAATTATCATTATTTTCACCTCTTAGACTAACAGTGTTATTATATATATCTAACTAATCTTTGTCAACAATTGTTTAAAGCCAATTGTTTAACCCCAGGTTGTTTATAGTAATTCTAAAGTTTCCCTTGCAATCATAAGTTCTTCATTTGTTGGGATTACAAGTATAGTTGCGCTTGTTAAGTCTGTATTTAATTGTGCTTCTACGCCTCTTATACCTTCATTTAGTGTTTTGTCAATTATTATACCTAGGCATTCTAATCCATCGCAAATCATTTCTCGGATTGTATCTGAGTTTTCACCAATCCCAGCAGTAAATACCAATACATCTATTCTACACATCTGAGCAGCATAGGCAGCTATATATTTAGTGACTCTATTTGCAAAGACTTTTAACGCAAGTTCAGCTCTTTTATTCCCTTTTTTTGCGGCAATCTCAAGATCTCTAAAATCACTACTAATTCCTGAGATTCCTAGGACTCCTGATTGTTTGTTTAGCATATTGTTAACTTCTTCAAATGTCATATTTTCTTTGTCCATTAAAAATGGAATTATTGCAGGATCTATATCACCAGACCTAGTCCCCATTGCCAAACCCTCTAAAGGAGTAAATCCCATACTTGTATCTACTGATAATCCACCTTCTATAGCAGTTACACTAGATCCATTGCCTAAATGGCAAGTTACAATATTTAAATCCTTTATATCTTTTCCAAGTATTTCAGCAGCTCTTAAAGATACGTATTTATGTGATGTTCCGTGAAAACCATACCTCCTGATTTTGTATTTCTCATAGAATTCATAAGGAATAGCATATATATAGTTATCAGCTGGTATAGACTGATGGAAAGCTGTATCAAATACCGCCACCATTGGTGTATTAGGCATAAGCTCTCTACAAGCTTCAATCCCCATAATATTTGGGGGATTATGCAGTGGTGCTAACTCTATGTTTTTCTTTAAGGAATCCATTACTATTTCATCTATTATTACAGAACTTGAAAAATCTTCTCCACCATGGACTACCCTGTGGCCCACAGCTGCTATTTGATCCATTGAATCAATAGCACCATAATTTTTATCAACGATAGCACATAAAACTAACTCTAAGGCTCTTTTATGATCTTCCATTGGCTCTTTTATGACAACTTTTTCTTTTCCAGTTGTTTCGTGCTTAACTTGAGCACCTTCAATTCCAATTCTTTCTACCAAACCCTTAGCAAGCACTTCTTCACCGTTCATATCAATAAGCTGGTATTTTAGAGATGAACTTCCACAATTGATAACTAATATTTTCATTTAATAACCTCCTTATATTCCTTGTTCTAAACTAATAGTATTATATTTATGTTAAAAAATCAACACATTAAAAACAAAGAGTAATCATTATTGTATATATATATAAATAATGATAATATCATATTAAATAAATTGGAGGGAAAACTATGAAGATTGCAGGAATTATAACAGAATACAATCCATTCCACAATGGTCATATAGAGCATATCAATAAAACTAAAGAAATAGCTAATGCATCCCATATAGTTTCTGTTATGAGCGGTTCTTTTGTTCAAAGAGGTGAACCGGCTATTGTCGATAAATGGACTCGAGCTAAAACAGCTGTTGAAAATGGGGTGGATCTAGTTCTAGAACTTCCTGTAGTTTATTCAGTACAATCAGCCGAGTTGTTTGCTTATGGTGCAATTAATGTACTAGATTCACTAAATATTGTGAATTCTATAGTTTTTGGCAGCGAGTCTGGGAATATTGACGAATTAACTGATATTTCAAATGTTTTATTAGAGGAAACACCTTTGTTTAAAAAAGACTTAAAGAACTCCTTAAAGGAAGGGAAATCATATGCTGTATCAAGAAGCATTGCAATAGAAAAAGAACTGCTTAGAAAAAATATACTTGATTATAAAATAAAAAATCTTGTACGGGGCTCTAATAATATTTTAGGAATCGAATACATAAAAGCTCTGAAAAAGCTAGATTCAAAAATAGTACCCTTAACTTATAAAAGAATTGGAGAACATAAATCTATTGGAATAGATGAAAATATAGCTTCTGCTACCGGAATAAGGCATTTTATAAAAGAAAACAATTTAGAGAGTTTAAAAAACCTACTACCAGAAAATTCATATAATAATTTGTTAGCATTTAAAAATAAATACGGTAAGTTTAATTTTTTAGATAATTATTCTGAAATTATTGCTTATATACTTACAATTACAAAGAAATCTGAATTAATAAAGATTTTTGATGTGGAAAGAGGTCTTGAAAATAGAATACTAGAAAATTCTAAAGAACATCTGAACATTGATAAACTTATTAGTGCAATTGGTTCTAAAAGATATCCCAAGACTAGAATAAGTAGAATTTTAATTCACCTGCTATTGAGATTAACAAAAGAGGAAATATTATATATTTTTTCTCAAAAACCAAAGTATATTAGAATACTGGCCAGTAATAAAAAAGGTTTTGAACTTATAAACTCAATTAAAGATAATTCAAAAATAGAAATCATCAATAAATTTTCAGATGTAAATAGAAATATAGATCGCATATCTAAAAAGATGCTCTCTCTTGAACAAACTGCTACTGATCTGTACTTTTTAGGTTTAGATTTACCCAAAGCTTTAAAATCTATGGATTACTTAACCAGTCCATATATTTACAAGTAAAAGTTTCTATATATAGCTTAATCTTTAACTCTTAGTTCTTTTCTATTTTCATTCAGTAGTTGAATAAGATCTTTAAATTTTTCTTGGGCTTCGTATAATATTTCATCAGCATATTCAAGCGAACCTTTTCTTATTTCTTCGGAGCTTAACCTAGCTTTATTAACGATTTCTTCCGCTCTTTCATTTGCAACTTTTAATACTTCTTCATTACTTACTAATTCTTCTAATCTTTTTTCTGCATCTTTAATAGTTGCAATTGCTGTTTTCTGGGCTTCATCAATAATTCTTTGTCTTTCTTCTTTAATCCAAGCAGCCTGTTTTATTTCATCAGGAAGCTTAATTCTTATTTCTTTAACAATATCCAAAAGCTCATTTTTATCAACCATAACTCTTCCTGTCAAAGGAATATTTGTTCCAGCTTCTAAAATATCTTCGACTTCATCTATCAAAGTTAGTAAATCCATTATCTGTGACCTCCTTTGAATTTTTCTTTAAGAGCAATTTCAACTACTTTTGGTACAAAACATGATATTTCACCATTATATGAAGCAATTTCTTTAACAATTGTTGAGCTTAAAAAAGACACTTCTGTTGATGCCACCATAAAAAACGTTTCTAGCTCACTATAAATTTTTTTATTAGCTAAAGCTAATTGCATTTCATACTCAAAGTCTGACACAGCCCTTAAGCCACGTATAATATTTGAACATTTCTTTTTACGAGCATAATCAATTAACAAACCAGAAAAATATTCTATTTGTATATTTGGCAAATCCTTTGTAGTTTCTTCTAGTAGTTTGATTCTTTCTTCTGTTGTAAATACACTCTTTTTACTTTTATTAGATAATACTGCTATAATAACTTCTTCGAATTTTTCAGAGCATCTGCGAATTATATCAAGATGCCCATTTGTTACTGGGTCAAAACTTCCTGGATAAATTACCTTCATATTAGCACCTCTTTGTATTTATAGAATGTCAATAAATTTTTACCATATCTTCTCTCATCGGTCTTTGTAAATTTTAGACAATCGTCTTTTAATAAAACTCTTTCATCGTGTTCAATAATTAATAATCCATTTTGAGATAATAAATCCAAGCTCTCAATTAAATTTATTATTGCATAAAATAAATTTAAATCAGAAAATGGGGGGTCAACATATATATAGTCAAAATTTATTTTATTGTTTTCTAGAAACAAAAGAGCTTTTTTCGCATCTAAGTTTAAAACTACAGCTTTATCATTTAATTTAGTATGCAAAAGATTTTTATTTATATATTTTATACTTTCTTTGTTTTTATCGACAAAATAAGCTATTCTAGAACCCCTACTTAAAAATTCTATACCTATTGAACCAGTACCTGCAAACAAATCTAAAACTGTAGATTGATCTTTTATTGGAGTTATTATATTAAAGAGAGATTCTTTTAGTCTATCCTCTGTTGGCCTAATGCCTATGCCCTTTGGGGATAAAAGCTTATGCCCTTTTCTTGTACCAGAGATTACTCGCATTTAACCACCTACTTTTGCTAATATTTTATCATAGTTTAGCTTTAATTTAAACTTAATTGAGAATTAATTCGCTATCA